>JAGUYV010000068.1 GCA_020061125.1 bacterium
ATTGGATGGCTTGCTCGAGGGTGAGCAGCTCCGCGGCGCGCTGCGTCCAGCGCGGCGCGCACCTTGCCGCCCGTGTACACCGCTTGCTGCATGGTGAAGCGCGAGTTGTAGTTGGTGGCCGATCCCGGATCGTTGATCGTGGCCATCATCGCGGGCGTGAAACTGCGCTGGTTCAGCGAGGTCATGAACGCATACACGGGATTGTCCGTGCGCGTCATGGTTTCGCTCAATGAAAACTGCGGGCGGAACCCGCTGCGAGCCTCGTCCACCTGCGCAGCCGCGCCTCGTTCCCTGGCCGCCATGCTCTTGAGCTGCGGGCTGTTGGCGTATGCGGATTGGATGGCTTGCTCGAGGGTGAGCAGCTCCGCGGCGCGCGCTCCCGTGCCGGCCGCAAGCGCCGTCAGCAATACCAGTGTCCATGTGAGCAGTCTGTTCATGTCTCCCACCCCGGTTCTGTGTTCAATCGTCATTATCGCATGAGGGCATGTCCAGGTTTCCGAATCGCAATTCTTGCAATTCCTACCTGCAAATACGATTTTACCCTGATTTGTTCCCTCAAGACAAGGTTCCGCGTTTTTTCTTATTGCTGCATGCCGCAACGCATCGCGGCTTGTGGTGTAATAATCAATTCTCATGCCACGCGCACAGCTCGGAGAGAAACATCTGGGGGAAACAGTCGGAGGAACAGAAAAATGCGATCAATAAGGAGAAAAAAATCCTTTTCGCATATCTGTTAAATGCGGTCTGGAACCAGTGAGTTCGAACGGAGCGTTACCGGAGCCGTCTGGTAACGCATGTAAAGTAACGGGGCAGATGGCAGGTTGCGTTATGCCGGAGTTGCGAACCGGGGAATGCGGCTGATTTATGAATCATTACCGCCGTCGGACGAAGCAAGCTGCTGCGCTGGCTGTTGCGGGCCGCGGCTGAAGCGCGCCAGCACGCCCTCGATGGTTGCTTTGATGGATGCGTAGCGCTGCTCCACCACAGGTTCGATTTCATCCATGGCGCGGCGCAGGGTCTGTTCCATGTCGTAATCGTCGCCCATGTGTTCGAGCCAGTGCTCGCGCAGCACATCGGGCGGGCAGAATTTCATGTATTGCACCAGCACGAGAAGGATGACCACGATGTCGTCGCCCTTGCCCACCAACGGGGCGAAGTCGGGCAGGAAATCAAAGGGCAGGGCCACATAGGCCACGGACCCGGCGGTGACCAGCTTGAGCCAGCGCGGCACGCGCGGGTCGCGGAACAGCGCCAGTTGCAGGCCCATGAGTTTGGGCAGTATGGTCAGGAAATTCGCCATGGACGGGAATTTGCCCTTGAGTTCGTTGAGTCTGTCTTCCATGTCAGCCACTTCCCCGATCTGGTTAATCATTTTCGGAGTTTCATTATATAGGGCCGGAGGCGAAAAGTATAGGATCGCGCGCCGGGCGGCGTCGCAACGCGTGTGAAAGGGGCTGTCGCACAATCAATATTTGCAGCTTAATTAATTGATAACGCCCGCGCGTTACTCCAGGTCCACGGCCTGCTCACGCACCGGGACCATGCGTTCCGCGGGTTTGAGCATGGCCGCGCCCGTGTAGTCTATAATGATGGCGCTGACATCTTGAAAAATGCTCTCTCGCGCAGGAGGCGGGGTGTTCGCAAAGGTGTTGAGGCTCGTGCCCGTGAACACATGCAGGCCCTGTTCCGGGGTGCACGGCAGAATCTCGCGGGCCACGCGCAACTGGATGGAGCCGTCGCGCACCGCGCACGACACGGCGCCGGGGTCTGCCTGCCATTGCCCGGCCATGCGCACCACGCCCAGGCAGAACAGATCCGGCTCCGGCCACGGCGTGAAATACACGAACGCGGTGTTGGCCAGCGGCTCCAGCCGGGTGTACGCCGCAGCGTCGTACAGGCCCAGATAATACACCTTGAACTGGTTGCGGAACAGATCCAGCACGCGCGGCGGGGCCGCGGTTTTTATCTCGAAGTACACAAAATTCTCGTCGAATCCGGCGCGCGTCCTGATGATGTCGAGCGCGGGGTCCGCGCTGAAATCCTCATAATCCGCATAAGTGGTTTCGCCGGACAAGGGAACCATGCAGTCCGTATCCTCGAACGGGAATGATTTCACGCGGCAGGGGATTTCCGTGTAAGTGTCATCGTCCGGAGACACGGCGCGCACGAACCAGCGGATTTGCGCTGCGTCCGCGGGCACGGGCAGAAATGTGCTGAACGCATTCGCGGATTCGTCGAACAGGGCAGGGGATGCGAGCCACGCGCCATCGGGATCGGAATAGGTGTAGAATACGGTCACGAGGGGCGGGTCCGCAGGTTTCATGTCCTGAAATTCGATGCTGATGCGCAAAGGCTGGCCGGGCTGCGCGGGGTCGGGCGACGCTTGCGCGCTCTTGATCAGGGGCGCCTTGAGCCGCGTCTGAATTTTGTTGTTGAGATAATAAAACCCCGTTGGCAGGGTCTGCTGGCCCGGTTCCGGCGTCACGCGCGGCTGTTCGGTGCATTTGCGGCGGCAGTTGAACAGGCCGCGATCCTCGATGGGCGAGCACTCGTCCTCGCACACATCGCTCACCGCGCGCACGGGCGCGGCCGCGCACAACGCCAGCGCGCACGCCAGCACAGCGAGTAAGGCCCATCGGATTGTTCCGGTTGCGCGCGGCACTTTACGAATTCCCTTTCAGGTTATAATATTAGCAGGCTGGACACCGGGCAACAATCCCGGCCCGGCCACTCTTGGACACGGACCGCGCGCCATGAACGACTGGAACGACAACCCGGATCAGGAACCCGTGGATCTGGATCTGCTGAACGATTTGCCCGAAGCCTCTCCCGGAGACCTCGCTGCGCAGGCTTCGAGCGGCGTGTCCGTGGAAACGCGCGACGAATCCCGCGGGGCCGAAACGCCCCGCAAGGTGATCATCAACGGCCGCGAGTACCCGGTGCTCGAGGTGCTCGGCCGCAGCCGCGTGCGCCGCGTTGACCAGTCCGGCGACGAAGATCACTTCAAGGTCACACTCGACATTTACGGCGAAGCCGATATCGTGTACCACCATAGCTGGGACGGATGGACACTGGAAGAGAAGAAAGCGGACAAGTCCTTCACCGACATGTTCCTCGAACGCGGCTGACTCTCCCCCCATGTTTGTTGACACGCACGCGCACATCACCATGAAACAGTTTGGCGCGGACCGCGAGGCCGTGGTGCGGCGCGCGCACGATGCGGGCGTTCGCGCCATCCTCGATGTGGGCCTGGACATCGCCACCAACCGCCGCGCCGTGGAATACGCGCGCACCCAGCCCGGCGTGTTCCCCATCATCGGGTTCCACCCGCACGAGGCATCCGAGTTCGACGCGGATGCGTTTCAGAAACAAATCAATGAATACGGGGCAGAGGCCGTGGCCCTGGGCGAATTCGGGCTGGACCATTTCAAGGAGTATTCCCCCAAACTCGTGCAGAAGCGCGTGCTCGAACAGGTTCTGGGCATGAGCATGGCCGCGGGCAAGCCCGTGATCATCCACTGCCGCGAGGCCGAGCGCGCCATCCTGCCCATTCTGAAAGCGGCCGCAGACCCGCTGCCCGGCGTCATGCACTGTTTCGCCGGGGATGTGAATTTCCTCAAGCAGGTGCTGGATCTGGGCATGCACATCTCCGTGGGCGGCCCGGCCACCTATCCCAGGGCGGACCGTCTGGAGAGCGTGCTCAAGGCCGTGCCCCTGGACCGCCTGCTGCTCGAAACCGATTGTCCCTATCTGGCCCCGCAGCAGTTCCGCGGCAAGCGCAACGAGCCGTCCTACATCCCCCTTATCGCCGAACGCATCGCGCGCATCCGCGGCGTGTCCGCGCACGACATCGGCCGCGCCACCACGCACAACGCCATCTCGCTGTTCAACCTTCCGCGCGGCGCGTTCCATCCCGAACTACAGTAACCTTTTATTGAAATATTGTAAGAAAGTGAAGATCGCTATTTCGCGGAAGTCCAGCGTGTGCCGCGGAACACAAGCGTCAATTCTTTTTCGTGATAGGCATAGATGCGGAACGAGCAGGCTTCGAGGTCGCAGACCTGGGTCAGAAGATCGGCGTCACCATCCAGGTCTGCGTCAATCACATCCACGGGATATTCCCATCCGCCGGCGAGAAGGTTGTCTCCGTCCGCATACGACCATGAGACCGGGATCAGGCTTTTGTCCTCATGTCTGGCGACCATGAAAAAGGCGTGGCGCACGCACTCTGCGCGGTTGTAAACGCCCGCGCATTCGGGGATGGGGCGGGACACGACCAGTGAGCCGGCGACCAGCACGGGCGCGCCGGACGCGGGCTGCACGATGGCGAATTCCGCGGGCTGCGCGCTCATGGCCTCGGCTTCTTCCACCCCGTATTTTTTCAATCCGATCTGGCCGACGCGCTGGTATTCCTTCTGATATGCTGTGACGGCGTCGAGCGATATCTGGGCGCGGTAAGTGCGCGTGGCTTCGGCGCTGTCGCCGGCCACGGCCAGCAGCGTGGTCACTCCGCCGAGGTTTTCCTTGAGCGTGACATCCGCCAGCGCGGCCAGGGGTTGATCGCAGCAGGGGTACAGGTTGTCCTGGGTGATGGCGGCCTGACCCACGGTCTTGCCCCGGTAAGTGAGCGCCATGGAGCCGCCGGCCTGTATCAGGTCGAGCTGTTCGCGCGGGATGTCGTAAAGCGCGCCCTCGTAAAAAATGGCCGCGGCCGTGATCTGCCCGGTCAGGGCTGGGGTAGGAATTTCTGCGGTGGCGGTGCTTGTGGCGGCGACCGTGCCGGTGGCCGGCTCCGCGACGGGGAAAGCCGCCGATGCGGGTTTGTCCAGCCGCACCAAGGAGTACATGCGCCCGGCGGCGCGCGCCTGGGCGTTTGATAAAACTGCCGCCGTGAGCGCGGCCAGAAGAATCAGCAAAAGCCGTTTGCCTGGTGTCATGACCCGGTTTTCAGTTTGTCGCTCCGAATGAGCATGATGTCGCCGATTTGCGTTCCAGTGCGCGCGCCCACGAGCCGGCATTTGGTGGTGAACAGCAAGAAAAGGTTGGCCCGATCCTGTTCGCAAAGGGACTCGAAATTGGCCTGACCCTTGGCAATGATGATATCGGCGGAATGGAAAAGATCAAGAAAATCCGCGGACATGCGTTCGAGCGGAATGCCGGGGCAGGCGTGGCCCGTGTCCGTGATCTCCGCGAGTTCGTGCAGCCCGGAGTCGAGCGCATCCTCGCGCGTGGCGTCGTTCAGAATGGGCGCGCCGCGCACGCAGACCACGAGCCGTTTGTCCCGCAACTGTTCCAGCAGCAATGTGTCGAAAACGATTTCCCCGGCGTTGTCCGCGAGCAGAAGCACGGTGCACGCGGCGCGGAGCTGCACGAAGAAATCCTCCCGGTGGTCTATGGCGAACGGCACATCGAGAATTTTTTCCACGGTTTCGTCCAGGTCCAGAAACGCCTGGGACCCGAAGTCAATGACATTGCCCGCGATGCCCATGCGCACGGCGGCGTCCAGAGGATCGGGTGCGGCCAGCACGCGGCGGCGTGCATCGGGCAGCATGTCCAGCGCACGCCGGGTGTACTCTTTTTTCACTCGGGCGTAAGGGTCCGGACAGCCCGTGGCTTCGCGAATGAGCCGGTGTACGGTTTCCGCTGCGTCGTGGGATTGCATGTGCGGTCCGGCTGTGCGCACGAACGCGGCGATTTCCGACATGGTGCGCCACCACAGGGTTTGATCATCCGTGGCGAATCGTGCGGCCTGCAGTGCCTGCCGGAAATAGCATGGAATGCAGTCAATGTGGATTTTCACGAAAGGCCCCCGCGTCCGGAGTTTGTGTCCTTATATTATGGACCGTGCGGCGCGGCGTCCATGAAACGGTTCCGCGACGCGGCCTGTATTGCTATAATCAGCAACAACGGGCAGGATTGAGCGCCATGGTGAAAACGGAAACCATCAGCATCGAGACCCGGGGCAACGGCCACATGGTGGATGTCACGGGCCGGGTTGCGGAATTCGTAAAGAACGCAGGGCTGGCCGAGGGCGTCGTGATCGTGTTCACACCCGGCGCCACGGGCGCGGTCACGACAATCGAGTTCGAGAGCGGTCTGGAGCAGGATTTCGCGCGGCTCATGGAAGAACTCGCGCCCCAGCAGCGCGAGTACGCACACAATGCGCGCTGGGGCGACGGCAACGGCCACAGCCATATACGCGCGTCCCTGCTCGGCCCGTCCCTGGCCGTACCCGTGCTCGACGGGCGCCCCATTCTTGGAACCTGGCAGCAAATTATCGTTCTGGATTTCGACGCGCATCCGCGCTCGCGCAAAGTCGTGTTCCAGGCCATCGGAGAGTAGGAAACCATTGGAAACCGTTCTTCATACCGCGCCCGAAGTCAGCATCGTGGGCCGGCCAAATGTGGGCAAGTCAACCCTGTTCAACCGCATCATCGGCCGCCGCATGGCCATCGTGGACGACCGTCCGGGCGTGACCCGAGACAGCTTGGCCGCCGAGTGCCGCATCCTGGGCAAACGGTGCATGCTCGTGGACACCGGCGGCCTTTCCAGCTTCCGCAGAAAAAGCGAGATCGAGCAGGGCGTGGACCGGCAGATCCTGGCCAGCATGAAGCGCGCGGCCCTGTGCCTGTTCGTGGTGGACCTGCAGGCGGGCGTGGTGCCCGAAGATGTGCATGTCGCCGAAACCCTGCGCCGCACGGGTGCGGAGGTTTTGCTTGTCGGCAACAAGGCCGACGGCGAGAGGCACGACCGCACGAGCGCGGAATTCAGCGAACTTGCGCTGGGCGAACCGTTCCCGGTGTCCGCGCTGCACGGCCGCAACATCCTGGACTTGCTCGAAGCCGTGGCTGCGCGTCTGCCGGAAACCCGCGAGCGCACGGACGAGGAGCGCATCCGCATCGCCATCGTGGGCCGGCCCAATGTCGGCAAATCCTCGATCACCAACGCCGTGCTCGGCCAGGAGCGCTGCATCGTGAGCGCCGAACCCGGCACCACGCGCGACAGCATTTCCTGCGATTTCTCCTGGGACGGCGTTCCATTCACCATCGTGGACACGGCCGGGCAGAGGCGGCGCAAGTCCAAAGCGGACGATATCGAGTATTACAGCATCTCCCGCGCGCGCAGCGCCATCAAGCGCAGCAACCTGTGCGTGCTGGTTCTGGACGCGGAGCAGGGCCTCACCGAGGGCGACAAGCGCATCGCCAGCGCCATCCAGGAATTCGACCGCGGCTTCCTGATCGCCGTCAACAAAATGGATCTCATCAAGAACCCCAATATGGATTACTTCATCAAAAACCTGCTCACGGACGCGCCGTTTCTGCGCAACACGCCCATCCTGTTCGTGTCCGCGATGCACCGCGAGGGCATGGACTCGATCCTCAAGCACGCCGTGGACATCCATGACCGCATGTTCACGCTCCTGCCGCAGGATCTCCTAGAAAATCTGATATACGACATCCGCGCCATGTTCTCGCCGCGCTCCCAGGGGCGGCTCATCGGAGAGATCAAGGGCGTACTGCACGACAAGGTGGACCCGCCGCGCATCGTGCTCCAGGTCAACGACTCGGAGCTGTTCCCTCCGGATTATATGAAGCTGATCGAGAACCGGATTCGCGAGGCGTTCAACCTGGCCGGGGTGCCGCTGCAGCTCGAAGCCATCGGCAAGCCCAAAATGAAAAACAAAAAACGGAAAAAATAGGACATTGTTATGAACCGTTGCGCCGGGGCGCGCACGCACGCGCATGGCCCGGCGGACCTTACGGCCCGGAGCGCGCGCACACTGCGGACATGACACAGATCACGGACTGCATCCTCGTATTCTTCATTGCGCTGGCGGTCACATTCGTGCTCACGCCGCCCGTAGTGCGCTTCGCCATCCGCCGCGGCATCGTGGACAAGCCCGGAGCGCGCCGCGTGAATGTGCGCGTGGTCGCCCGCTTCGGCGGCCCGGCCATGTATTTCGGATTCGTGGCCGCGGCCCTGTTCGCATGGTCCCGCGTGGACGGCATGCTCTGGATCCTGCTCGGCGCGTCCATCATCGTGCTCACGGGCGTGATTGACGACATCAAATCCCTGTCCGCAGGCGTCAAACTTGTGGGACAGATCGGCGCGGCCGCGCTCATGTTCTTCACCGGAACCCGGCTGGAACTGATCACCAACCCCGCAGGCGGCTATTTCTTCCTGCCCACATGGTTTTCCTTCTGTGTCACCGTGATCTGGATCGTGGGCATCACCAACACGCTCAATCTCATTGACGGTCTGGACGGGCTTGCCGCGGGCATCACCTGCATCGCGTCGCTCACCTTCCTGCTCGTATCCGTGCAGAAGGGCCAGACCGAGAGCGCGTTGCTGGCCGCGCTCATGGCCGGCGTCACCTCCGGGTTTCTGCGGTGGAACTTTTATCCGGCCAAAACATTCATGGGCGACTCGGGCGCGCTGTTCCTCGGGTTCATGGTCTCGGTGATTGCGCTCAAGGGCGCGTTCAAGAGCACAACGGTGTTGAGCTTCATCGTGCCCGTGCTCGCGCTGGGCGTTCCGATTTTCGACACCTCGTTCGCCATCGTGCGGCGCGTCAAGGCCGGGCAGCCCGTGATGAGCGCGCCGGACAAGGGGCACCTGCACCACAGGCTCCTGGCTGCGGGCTGGCGCCACCGCGACGCGGTAATCCTCATGTACATCATCACCCTGGCGTTGAGTGTAGCCGCGCTGTTGCTGATTCGCGCCTGGTGGCTGGCCCTGTACCTGGTGGCGGGCATCGTCGCGCTCACCGGCCTTTTGGTGATTCTCGGAAAAATCAAACCCTCGAAAGGCGGGCGGAATGCATAGAATCAAGGTCTGCAGCGTGTTCGGCACGCGCCCCGAAGCCATCAAAATGGCCCCCGTGGTCCTCGAACTCCAGAGCCGCGCCAACGACTTCGAACATGTGCTCGTGGTCACGGGACAGCACCGCGCCATGCTGGACCAGATGCTCTCGCTCTTCGGTCTCACGCCGGACCACGACCTGGACATCATGCAGGCGCGCCAGACCCTCACCCATGTAACCACCGCGACCCTCACCCGCATCGAGGATGTTTTCAAAAAGGTACGGCCCGATGTCGTGCTCGTTCATGGGGACACCAGCACCTCGTTCGTGAGCGGGCTGGCCGCGTATTACCAGCAGATCCCCGTGGGCCATGTCGAGGCCGGGTTGCGCACAGGAGATAAATACAACCCGTTCCCCGAGGAAATGAACCGCAGGCTCATTGACAGCCTGGCGGATCTGCTGTTCGCGCCCACCCGCGCGGCCGCGGACGCGCTCATCGCGGAAAATGCGGACCCCAACGCCATTTACATCACCGGCAACACCGTCATAGACGCCCTGCTCACAGTGGCGGAAAAACCCGGGCCGGAAACCCTGCTCCCCGAAATTTCGCCACACGCGCGCATCATACTTGTTGAGGCGCACCGCCGCGAAAACCTGGGCCAGCCCATGGAACAGATCTGCCAGGCGCTTCTCGATCTCGCGCAGCGCCCGGATGTGCATATCGTATTCCCGGTGCATCTGAACCCGGCCGTGCGCGACACGGTCATGCCCATGCTCCAGGGCAGGGAGCGCATCTCCCTGCTCGAACCCTGCGACTATCTGCCCTTCGTGTTCCTCATGAAACGGGCCGCGATCATCCTCACGGACTCGGGCGGCATTCAGGAGGAAGGGCCGTCGCTCAAGTCACCGGTGCTGGTGCTGCGCAAGACCACGGAGCGGCCCGAGGCCATCGAGGCGGGCACCGCGGTTCTGGTCGGCCCGGACCGGGACGCCATCGTGCGCCACGCCGCGCGCCTGCTGGACGACCCCGCCGCATACGAACAAATGACCGGCGCCATGAACCCCTACGGCGACGGCCGCGCCGCCGCGCGCATCGCCGATGCGCTTCTGCACTACTTCAAGCGCCTCCCCCACCGCCCGCCGGACTATTCCGGCGCATAATTTCTGTTTTTACAAAATCGTTATTCCATATCGCTTCTCGATTTTCCATGGATCTAATGACCGCTGCATCCCGTGCGCATGTTTTCAAATAAAATTGCGCAATCGAGCCGCGCCCGGTGTAAAATTTAAGTCAGAAAACCGGCGTTCACGCATCCGGATATTGCCAGGCCCAGGTTCGGCTGCTCACGGCTGGATTGGGAATCAGTTTTGAGATTGCAGGCTCCACTGTGAAGACAAAAACAGCGGCGTCACTCAAGTCGAAACCGTTCGTGCCGGCTTTGGCCATGGCCGTGCTGCTGTGCCTGTGCGCGTCCGCGAACGCCGCGCAGGCAAAAACCGTGCGCGTGGGCTTGTATGAAAACATGCCCAAAATCTTCACCAATAATAAGGGTCAAGCGGACGGCATCTTTATAGACCTCCTCGAAGAAATCGCAAGGGCCGAGGGCTGGAAACTTATTTTTGTTCCATGCGAATGGGAAGCATGCCTCGACGCGCTCGAACAGGGCCGCATCGAGCTTATGCCGGACATGGCGTATTCAAAAGAACGCGATCAGTTATTTGATTTTCATCAGATTGCCGTTGCTGAAAGCTGGTCGCAAGTGTATTCACGGCCGGGCATGAAGATCTCGGGCCTGGCCGATCTGGACGGCAGGCGCGTGGCCGTTCTCAAGGGTTCCATTCAGCAAAAGGCCTTGAAGCAGACCATGGAAGGGTTCGGATTCAAAATCACCATTGCGCCGGCCGCATCATTCGAGGAAGCGTTCGAAATGACGGCCCGGGGATCCGCGGACGCGGCCATAACCAACAGGTTTTTCGGCGATTACGCATACCAGCGGCACAAACTGTCCAAGACCCCGGTGGTGTTCAATATCGTGCCCCTGTTCTATGCAACCGCGCAAGGGAAAAACCATGGACTTCTGGACGCCATTGACCGGCATCTGGGCGCCTGGATCAAACAGCCCAATTCGCCTTACTACAAAACCCTGTACCGCTGGGAGGAGAAACCGCCCGAGACAGTGGTGCCGCGTCTGCTGCTGTGGATCCTGGGCGCAATCGGCGGGCTTCTGGCGCTCGCGGCCGGCGCGATCCTTCTGCTGCGCCAGCAGGTCCGCGCCCGCACCGTTCACCTGGAACTGGCCAACCGGGAGTTGGAGAAGCACCGCGATCACCTTGAGGAACTCGTGGCGGACCGCACCCGGGAACTGGCCCTTGCCAGGGACAACGCCGAGGCCGCGGACCGGCTGAAATCTGTGTTTCTCGCCAGCATGAGCCATGAGCTGCGCACCCCCCTCAACTCCATCATCGGGTTTACGGGCATCATTCTCATGGGCCTTGCCGGGGACTTGAACGAGGAGCAGAAAAAACAGCTCAACATGGTCAAAAACAGCGCCTCGCACCTTTTGAGCCTCATCAACGACATCCTTGACATTTCCAAAATCGAATCGGGCAAGGTGGATCTTTCCCCCGAATATTTTTCATTAAAGGATGTGGTGAACGAGGCCGCCGAAACCGTGACCCCCGCGGCCGGAGAAAAAAATTTGAAACTGATTGTCGAACCCAGCGAAGATATCGCGCTGTACAGCGACAGGAGGCGCGTGAAGCAGATCCTCGTGAATCTCGCGGGCAACGCCGTGAAATTCACGGAACGGGGACAGGTCGCGATTGCCGCCGGGACGGAGAACGGCGTGGCCGCTGTTCGCGTGTCCGACACTGGGCCGGGCATCCGGCAGGAAGACATGCACCTGCTCTTCAGCCCCTTTCAGCAGATCGGCGCGGATGTCGCGAAAAAACAGGAGGGCACCGGCCTCGGACTGCACCTGTGCAAGAAGCTGGCCGCCATGCTCGGCGGCGGCATCGAGGCGCAGAGCACATTCGGGCAGGGAAGCGTTTTCACTCTCCGCGTGCCCTTGAATCTCCAGAAGGAATCGGCGCATGAAGAGAATCCTGGTGATTGAAGACAACGAACAGAATCTCTATCTGATACGCTTCATCCTTGAGAAAAACGGGTATGCGGTGATCGCGGCCCGCACCGGCATGGACGGCGTGGACATGGCGGCGGCCCATGCCCCGGACGCCATCCTCATGGACATCCAGCTTCCGGACATTGACGGGCTGGAAGCCACGAAAAGGATCCGCGCCAGCGCAACCGGGCGCGATGTGCCCATCATCGCCATCACATCTCACGCCATGGCGGGCGACAGGGACAAATCGCTTGCCGCGGGTTGCACAGGCTACATCGAAAAGCCCATTAACCCGGAAACCGTCATGAAAGAAATCGAGACTTACATTTAGCGGCCCGAACGGGAATTCGGGCGGGGAGCATTACATGAAAGTCATGATTGTGGACGACAAGGCGGAAAACGCCTATCTCATTGAAGCGCTCATGCGGGGCAAGGGATTTCAGCCCGTGGTCGCGTCGAACGGGCGCGAAGCCCTGGACAAGCTCAAGGCCGATGCGTTCGGGCTGATCATCTCCGACATCCTCATGCCCGTCATGGACGGATTTCAGCTCTGCCGGGAATGCAAAAGCGACAGGACGCTTCAGAACATCCCCTTTATTTTTTATACGGCCACATACACCGAGAAGAAGGACGAGGAATTCGCGCTCAAACTCGGCGCGGACCGGTTCGTGGTCAAGCCGTCGGATCCCTCAGACTTCTTGAAAATCGTCATGTCTCTTCTAGAGGAAAAGGAAAAAGGCCGCTTCGGGTTCATTCGCAGAAAGCAGGGGCCTCGCGGGGACGCGGAGGTTTACAGGCAATACAACGAACGGCTCGTGAAAAAGCTGGAAGACAAAATGCTGGCTCTGGAGCAGAGCGAAGAGCGGTTTCAGACCCTGCTTGATTCGCTGAAGGATGTGGTCTGGGCCGCCAGCGTGGACGGGGGAGAGCTTCTTTACATCAACAGCGCCGTTGAAAAAATCTATGGCCGCGGGGCGCAGGAATTTATTGACAATCCGAATCTCTGGCATGCCGCCGTGCATCCAGACGACCGGGGCATAGCGCTTCAGGGCGCGCGGGACCTCGCGGATCGCGGCGAGAAAGATGTGGAATACCGCATCGTGCGCCCGGACGGAGAAATCCGGTGGCTGCACGACCGCGCCAGCGTGGTTCGCGACAAGAACGGGAATCCGGTGAGGATCGGCGGCGTGGCCACGGACATCACCGGCAGAAAGCTGGCGGAAATCCATATACAGGCGAGCGAAGACCGCTACCGGTCGCTGTTCGAAGCCAGCATGGACGCGGTGCTGCTGACAATGCCGGACGGCAGGATCGTCGCCGCCAATAAGGAAGCGTGCAGAATCTTCGGCTTTACGGAACAGCAGTTCGTTCGCGTAAGGCGCGAACGGGTCGTTGACGCCTCGGATCCCAGGCTCGCGGCCGCGCTCCGCGAGCGCGATGAGACCGGCCGGTTCAAGGGAGAACTCACGCTGATTCGCAGAGACGGAACACGGTTCCCGGCCGAGCTTTCCTCGGCGGTGTTTCGCAATCGCGAAGGCGTGCCATACACCAGCATGGTGATCCGGGATCTCACCGAGCGCAAGCAGGCGGAGACGGAAAAGGAGAAAATGCAGCAGCAGCTTCTGCAATCGCAAAAGCTCGAAGCCATCGGCACCCTGGCCGGGGGCGTGGCGCACGATTTCAACAACATGTTGAGCGTGATCATTGGAAACACGGAACTCGCGCTCTTAAGTATCGCCGATTCCGATCCCATGCGCCGGGAAATGCACGATATTTACGCCGCGGCCACCCGCTCCGCGGAACTCACGCGCCAGCTCCTGGCGTTCGCGCGCAAACAGACAGTGTCACCAATCGTCATGGATTTGAACAAGTCCGTGGCCGACATGCTCAAGATGCTTCAGCGCCTGATCGGCGAAGACATTGATCTTGCCTGGCTGCCCGGCCACAATGTCTGGCCGGTGCGCATTGACCCGTCCCAGATGGATCAGATTCTCACCAACCTCGCGGTGAACGCGCGGGACGCCATCCAAGGCGTGGGCAAGGTCACCATCGAGACGGAGAATGCCGTCATTGATGCGGCCTACTGCGCAAACAACCTGGATGCCGCATGCGGCGAGTTCGTTGTTCTATCGGTGAGCGACAGCGGCTGCGGCATGGACAGGAACACCGTGCAGCGCATTTTCGAGCCTTTTTTCACCACAAAGGAACCGGACAAAGGCACGGGCCTGGGCCTGGCCACGGTCTATGGAATCGTGAAACAGAACAATGGGTTCGTAAATGTGTACAGCGAGCCGGGCGCCGGGACTACATTCAAGATTTATTTGCCCCGGTTCGCAAATGCACAACAGGGCGATCAGCCCGAACAAGAGCCGGCCCCGCTGCCCACGGGCACGGAAACCGTGCTCATCGTCGAAGACGAACAGGCCATTCTGAACATCGGCAGGCGCGTGCTCGAAGGCCTGGGCTACACGGTCCTCACCGCAAGCTCTCCCGAGGACGCAATCAGCATCGCGGAAACCTGCCGGGACCGGATTGATTTGATGCTGACCGATGTTGTGATGCCCCAGATGAACGGCAGGGAGCTGGCCGAGCGGCTGGCCGCGATCAAGCCCGGACTCAAATGCATATTCATGTCTGGTTACACGGGCGATGTAATCGCCCGCCACGGCGTTCTGGAACAAGGCCTTCGATTCATTGAAAAGCCCTTCTCCATAGACACGCTGTCCCAGAAAGTGCGCGAAGCGCTGGACAGCGATACTTAAAGTTCGTTTCTGATAGCCAATTGCTGTGGTTCAGTTCTGCGTGGCGCGCGTTTCGGAGCGTTCCTTGTTGAAAGTAAGCCCGTTCCAGCGGTAGGTTTCCGTGACCGCCAGCGTGGGGCAGCAGATGGGATCCTCGGCGGCCCACTCGGAATATGACACCAAAAGCGCGTTGTTTTTGATTTCTGCCTTCTCTCCGGGCAGGGAAATGACTTCCCATGCCTGCGCATCGTGGAAATCAAACACTTGCACATGGCCGGACAAGAGGTTGCCGCCTCCCCAGTTGCCGGATAAAACCACCACGGCCTGCTCGCGGCCGTTGTTCATGAGCGCGGCAAAGGAAACGCTCTTGACCGCGGCCTGCGCCGTGTCCGTTTCGGTCCCGGCCCATTCCCCGTTTTTGAATTCAAACGCGGAGCCTTCCACCACATAGGTGAAATTTTTGAAGTCCACCTCGCGGATTCCCGCCGCAGTGCGGGGCGTGTCCCCTGGTTTTTGCATGGCCTGACGGCTGACTTGATTCCTGGGATGTCCGGCGTCGTGCCTGCGGCCCGGCCGGCATGAGACCCACAGCATGACCGATACCGCAAGTAACAGCAGAATCAGGGTGTTTCGCATAAAACCCGTGCGCATGGCGGCGCCTCCAAATTCCTCACTCTACTATCAATATCGCCCCCGTGCGCGGTTTTGTTCTGGGTTGTTCGGAAAACTGCATCGTCAGATCCGGTGAACAGAACAAAGGAGCGCTTTTTTGTGTTCAGTGCAATGTGGACATTGTTGTTTTGTTGTATGATATTCGTGCAGCCATCATGATGGCGCATTTGCAGCAGGAAGGTTTGAGCCCATGGATACTTTTTTTTTGGATTCTTCCGCATACAGTCTGGAATTTGACGCTGATGGGGTGTTTCTGCTCTTGAAGCAGGGCTTGCCCGCGTCGCAGGGAGCAGCGCGCGAGAAGCTCGCGGATGAGCTTGACGCCCGGCTCGTAGATTTGAACAGAAATCAGATTTTGCATGCCGAGCTGCCCCCGGACAAGAGAATTCTGATCGCTCCGGCCCAGGCGCCGGCGCGAGACGCCGAGGTGCACGCAACGCTTTCGCCGGACGGCCGTTATGCGTTACTTTCCATGGAGCCGCCCTCGGGCCGGGGCGCGCCCGCCACTCGAGACCTGGCCTTCGAGAAGATCAGGGAGTGCGGCGCGGACGGGTTCCGCATGGACATCGAGAAAATTGACGGAATCCTCGCTTCGGAATCTCCCGTTCCCCCAACCGTGGTTGGAGAGCGCACCGACGGGACCCTGGACATCGTGGTTTCCAGAGACAGGCTGCAGGCGTCCGTGACGCTCGCGCCCCCGTTTGGCGGGCAGCCGCTTACCGTAGCCGGCGCCGTGGACGCGCTGGCCGCCTCCGGAATTAAGCGCGCGTTCATTGACGAAGGCAAAATCCGGCAAATGCTCGAATCCGGGAGTTTCGGCCAGACATTCACCGCCGCCGCCGGGGTTGCGCCCGAACATGGACAAGACGCATTTTTGCAGCCTCTGTACGACATCGAAAATCCCAAGCCCGCGCCCGCCATCACAGAGGAAGGCGATGTGGACTATTACGAGCTGGGCCTTTTCTCGACGGTGCGCATCGGAGACGCCGTGGCGCGGGTGGTTCACGCCGCGTCCGGGCGCGACGGCGAGGATGTTTTCGGCCGCCCGGTCGCCGCGAAAAAAGGCCGCGAAATTCCCGCTCCGTGCGGGCGCAACACGGAAATGTCGCTGTCCGAAGCCGACACCATCGTGTCCACAATCAACGGCCGGCCCGGCATTACCGGCAACAGGGTTTCCGTGGAACCCATCCTTGAGGTCAACGGCAATGTGGATTTTTCCACGGGCAACATAGATTTCAAGGGCTTTGTGAACATCAAGGGCAATGTGCTGTCGGGGTTCAAGGTCAAGGCGTCGCATGACATCAACATCGAGGGCACGGTCGAGGCCGCGGAAATCGAGGCGGGCGGAGACCTGGCCATCAAGCAGGGCGTGATGGGGCAGGGCAAGGCTTCCATTAAGGCCGTGGGCGATATGTTCACCAGGTACCTTGACAAGGCCACCTTGGTGGTGGATGGTAATCTCGTGGTTATTGAGTCCATTCTGCACAGCGATGTCAGCGTGGACGGCGGGGTGTTCCTCGGCGCAGACGCGTCAAATCCCAAGGCGGGCCGCATCATCGGCGGCGTGATCCGCGCCAAATCCTCGATTCGAGCCAATGTGATCGGCAACGAGCTTCAGACGGAAACCCGGCTGGAGATCGGCCTGTCCAAAAATGTGCGCGCCACGCTCACGCGCATGAATAAAGAAATCGAGCAGGCCGAGCTGGAAGTGGAAGGCATCCTCAAGTCCATGCAGTTCATCGAGCGGAAAATTCAGGCCGGAAACGACAGCCCCGATGTGCAGTCGCAGAAGCGGCAGGCGAGCCTCGAGGCCTTCCACAAAAAATCCGTGATTCGCAAAGCCAGGGAAAAGGTGGAGCAGATCCGGGACAGCATCACCAGTTCCGGGCTGAAAGGCAGCAAAGTGCTGGTCAAGAACACCCTGTATCCCGGAGTGCACATCGCCATTCTGGACTCCCGGCGCAGGTTCACCGAGCGCATGAATGATGCCGTTGTGTATGAATACGACGGGGATATTATGACCGCGGAGTATTCCGCCGCATTTTCGCAGGAGCCTGGTATGCCCGTGCCGCCGCAGTGAGAGTAGTTTTTTTCACGCGCGCGGCGGCCCTGACACCACGCCCGCATCCGATATTCCCGAAACAGCGCCGAATCCCTCATAAGCAACTGCAAGAAGTGAAGTTTCCAGCGATTCCCCCGCGCCCAGGATCGGGGCCGTGCCGTTGTTCAGCGCGTTGCGCATGCCTCCGGGCCAGCTTGTGAACGGCTCCAGGGCCAGGTTGTATGTGCGCCCGAACCACGGATATCCGTGTCCGCCGCCGAACACTTCCCACAGCCACACCACCGGAAACACGGTTCTATCCCAGCGCATGCCGAATCCCGCGCCGCGGCCCGTGTTCGTGAGCGCGTACCACCCGTCCTCGAGGTCCAGCAGGTAGCACATTTCCATGGTGTTCGCGTCCGGGCCGGGCACTCGGGCCAGGTCCAACGGCGCGCCGTCTTTGTCCGCGACCATGGGAAAGGAATCGAACGCGGCGCCCGGCGCGAGCCGCTGGGTTTCGCTCACGCGGTCCGGGTGAACCGCCACGCGCGCCGCGGGGATGTCTATGCGGCAGGAAGCGTCCAGGAACGGCGCGCCGAACGCGGGGTGGTGCCCCCACATGTACTCCATGGGCGCGGTTCCGGTGTTGGTGATTTTTTCATCCATGAAAAGCACGGCCTTGCCTGTTTCCAGTCGCAGGGTTTTCTCGATGGTGAACGGCGTGCGGTAGGTTTGCGTGGAGACCGTGGCTGCCACGCATTCGGGCGTGTCCCGCGCGATGCGGCAGTTCCATGCGGACAGCGCCACCTCGCCGTGCTGGTGCAGGGCCGCGCCGTGGTGTTCGCAGCCCAGGCCGCCGCTCGGGAAAATTTCCTGCCAGCCGCCGTGGTAATAATCCTGGAAGAACCCGTTGGGCGGCGCTCCGGCCGGGCGGAACGCGGGCGGCTGCACCCGGTTGGGTGCGCGCCACATAAAATCAATGTCCAGCGGCTTGTACAGGAATTCGTAGATGTCCGCGCCCTGGTCCAGAAGCGCGCACACGCGCAGCAGTTCGTTTTCCATCACAAGGGTGCGCAGTCCGCGGAAGGTGTGTTCGTCCGAGATGCGGCAGCCCCAGTTGCGGTCCGGGTGGTTCATGGCGGCGTCTCCTCAAAAGACAGGCATTTACAAACCATATTTGTTGAAATGATTGCGAAATGCAAGGGATGAAATTAATATATGAATCCAGACGCTGCCGGAATGGCGGAACAGGTAGACGCAGCAGACTCAAAATCTGCCGGACTTCACGGTCCGTGGGGGTTCGATTCCCTCTTCCGGCACTTTGTTTATCAGCTTCAAGCGCGATATGATATACCGAATGCACAAGGAATTGGCGGTGATCGTCATGGAGCGCATCGGCGTTTTTCTGAAAAAGCTGCGCGTAGAACAGGGAATGACGGCAAGGCAGGTGGCTTAAGCGTCCCATGGACTGCTCTCGGAGTCCTCGATTGAAAAATCGAAAAGGGCGAAAAGGGCCTTAGTCTGCAATCCGCATATGCGTTGGCGCGCATATATGGGATCAACATTGAGCAGTTGATTGAGTGGGAGCTGTTTTCATTGAAAAAAAGAGACAGGCCCGCGCAGTCCCGCAAAGATATATATGACCTCGGCTTTTTCATAAAAATGATGCCTTTCAAGAGGATTGAAATTGATGAAAAGGTGATGTTTGGCAAGCCTGTTGTGAAAGATACCAGGATCCCCATGGAAACGGTTCTGAAAAAGGTGTCTGAAGGGTGGACGCACGAGCGCATCATGAAAGAGCATCCCAGACTTAAGGCCGATGACATCAGGGAATGCGTTGATTTCTCACGATTCCTGATGGGCGTGTCTCATCAGATTCTGGATCGGGACAAGATTCTTGAGCATGCAACCAAAAGAAAAGCCTTGGAAAAAGAATCACGGGAAGAAGCAGAAACCGCGTGAGCCGGAACAGCGGCTTCTCCAATGAAATTCCTGGCGGATGAAAATGTGGATGCAGGCGTCGTCGCCTATCTGCGGGCCTGCGGACACGATGTGGCGTATGCGGCGGAAACGCCCGCGCGCACGAACGACGCGCTGTTGCTCGAAACCGCGGCAAGGGAGCGCCGTACGCTCATTCCCTTTGACAGGGATTTCGGTGAATTGGTTTTTCTGCGGAAAATCAAGACTCACGGGGTGATATACATTCGCAGCAGGGATGAATCCCTGGAAGCCAAAATCGCTGTTTTAAGCTCCGTTCTTGACAAAGCAATGAAAGAAAGAATTCCGTTGAAAGAGTTTTTTATTGTGGCCACAGAGGATAAAATCAGGAAAAGGCGCAGGTGAACGGCCGCGGCGGCTGCGGCGTCCGGCGCGAAATCTAATTTTGTTTGGATTGACACCACCTTGAACACGGATCCTATCTTACTGCTGCTTTTTCTCATCCTTGCTTTTCTATTAATTACCAGTTTCGTTTTTTCCGCGCTGGAGACCGCGCTTGTGGCTTTGAGTCGTCACAGGCTTAAAGCCCTCGCCGAAGGGAATCCGGGCAAATCCGTCGGCATCCAGCGCTGGCTGGATGACCCGAACCGCATGCTCACCACCCAGCTCATCGCCATCAATGCGACCAACATGACCGCTGCCATCGTCACCGAGCACATCGCGCAGATGATCCTGATTGACATGCTGAAGTGGCCAGAATGGACCAGCAGCGTGTTCGCCCTTGGCATCGTATCCGTCATAGTCATCGAGTTCTGCGAGATTATACCCAAAGTGCTGGCTTATAACGCGGCCGAAAGCTGGGTGTTGCGCCTTATTCGCCCGCTTACTTTCCTGGATACGATATTGACTCCCGTTGGCCAGGCGTTCATGGGTTTCGGCGCTTGGTTCATTAAGGCGTTGGGCGGCGAAATCAAGCAGGAAAGACCACTCATGACCGAAACGGAAATCCTGCGTTTCGTGAAAACCGGAGAAAAGCAGGGCCTCATTGACGAAGACGAACGCGAGATGATCCAGAGCGTGTTCCAGTTCGGGGATACAGAGGTCAAGGAAATCATGGTGCCGAGGCCGGACATGGTGGCCGCGCCCCTGCCCATCACCGTGGCCGAGATGGCCGCGTTCATGCAGCAGGCAAGCCACAGCCGCATCCCCGTGTACCAGGACAACATTGACAACATCGTGGGCGTGGTCAACTCGCGCCAGCTCATGTACGCGCTCAAGGAAGGCCGCGACAACGACGATGTCCGCTCGATCATGCATGGGCCATACTTCGTGCCGGAGACCAAAAAGCTCGACGATCTGCTCGAGGAGCTTCAGCAGAAACGCCTGCACATGGCCATCGCCGTGGACGAGTACGGGGACACCGCGGGCCTGGTGACCATGGAGGACCTGCTCGAAGAAATCGTGGGCGAAATCCGCGACGAATACGACACCGAGGAGCCGCTGTACCGCTGGCTGGGCGATAACTCCATCCGTGTGGACGCCCGCATCACCATCTACGAACTCAACGAAATCATGCAAACGGATCTGCCCGAGGACGAATCTTTCGACACTCTGGGCGGATTCCTGTTCGACCTCATGGGCAAGGTGCCCCGGCGCGGGGACAACGCGGAATACAAGGACTACGATTTCGTGGTGGAAAGAATGTCCGGGCGCCGCATTTCCTCGGTGCTGATCCGCAAGAAACCGCCCGAGGGGAAAATTTCGGATCTCTCGGAGGACGCCCCCGAATCATGACAGCGGAACTCGCAGTGGGCCTGGCCCTGTGCGCCATCTTCATCGCATTCGCGGGATTGATGTACACGGGCAAGTTGCCGGCCATCGCGGCGCTGCCCCTCATGGCCGCGGGCCTGTTTTTGACTGCGGCGATTTTTTTCCCCAACCTTTCGGAGACCTTTCCCGGGCCGCGCTGGCTGGGCGTGCTCAAGGGCTTTTTCACAGTGGTGATTTCCGACGGCATGGGCAAGATGTGGCATTACATGATCGCCGTGATCCTGGGCGCGGCGCTGGCCGAGCAGTTGAAAACATCGGGAGCGGGCAAGGCCATCATCCGCTGGGCCAGCGAACTCGGGGGCGACAACCCCACGGTTGTGAGCCTGGTTCTGATGCTGGTGTGCGCGCTGCTGTTCACCTCGCTCGGAGGCCTGGGCGCGGTGATCATGGTGGCGAGCATCGTGCTGCCCGTGCTGCTGGCCATCGGAGTAACGGCCGAGGCCGCGGGTTGCATCTTCCTGCTCGGCCTGTGCCTGGGCGGCCTGTTCAATCCCGTGAACTGGCAATTCTACATCACCGCCCTGCAGCTTGAAACCGGGCAGGTCACCACCTTCGCCATTCCGCTGTTTTTCCTGTTCCTGATAGTGTCCGTGGTTTTCGTGGTGTTGAACACGCGCCGTGGCCGGGCCTCTTCATTCTGGGCCGCGCACGCGCCCGCGGGCAACGAGCCGCAGCCCGGCGCCGCGGGCCTGCTCACCCCGCTCGTGCCTCTGGCCATCCTGCTGCCTTTCTACGGTTGGAAGATGCTGCTTACACTCGGGCAGATGTACAAGTGGGGTTTCCTGTCCCGGTTCGCCATGCCGCAGTGGGATTTCCCGATTAACGCCGCGCTGCTGATCGGCGTGCTGTGGGGCGCGCTGTTCATGCCCCGCCCGGCACAGGGCCGCATCCAGGGCCTGATCAAGAACATCTTCGACGGCGTGGCCGCCACCGCGCCCGTGGCCGCGCTCATCATCGGCATCGGCATGATCATCAATGTGGTCTGGAGTCCGGCCGTGGCCTATTACATGGCCCCGCTGATCAACAAAATCATCCCCTCGTCGCCCGTCGCTTATGTGCTGGTGTTCACCGCGCTCGCGCCCCTGGCCCTGTACCGCGGGCCGCTCAATGTATGGGGCATGGGCATCGCCATGGCCGGGCTGATGATGACCAGCGGCAAGCTGCCCGCCGTGGCCATCATGGCCATGCTCATGAGCGTGGGCCAGATCCAGGGCGTGAGCGACCCCACCAACACGCACAATGTATGGCTGGCCGGATACCTGGGCGTGGATGTGCAGGTGTTCACCAGAAAAACCCTCGGCTACATGTGGATCCTCGCCGTGATCGGCCTGTGCCTGTCCGCCGCGCTGTTTGTGAAATAGGATTCGTGCAGAACTCAAAAAAGGGTGAATCGCGCGAAACGCGCATAACCAATCATGCGGCCATGCCGCGCCAGCACAGGCCGCAACAATAGCGTAGAAAGCGCGTTGCCGGCAAATCCTGTTGCTTGTCGTAGCTACAGGGAAACGCTCAATCGTTTAACAGATCCATATCCAGCGGGAACAGGATGCGAATGGCCGTGAGGTCCGGCATGGCCGTGTCGTTGCGTCCCGTGAACTCGGGCATGCGCTCCCAGGGGCCATGCGCGCGCTGAACCTGCACGATGAACATGTCCATCATCTGCCCGATGGAACGGCCTTCCGCGCCCAGGGGGTAATACACCGGCCGCAGGAAGTAGCGGAACAGGGGCGCGACGCCCTCGGTGCTCGGATCGTCAATGCTTTTCGGACCCACCACCATCCATTGCGTGAGCGTGCGCGCCGTGGACATCTCCGGACTCATGCCGTGGTTCTCGGGGATGATCTGGAAGCCGCCGATCTGGCCCACGGGCGAGGTGCTCACGCAGATCACGCCCGTGTGGTTGGCGCGGATGCGGCCCACATCCGCGAACTCGGACCCGCCGAAACGCCCCACGCCGTACACGGGCTTGAGCACCTGCGCGATGACCTTTTCCTCGCCGTCCGCGTAGCGCAGAATCACGCGCCCGCCGAACCGGTTCTCGAAGGTTATGGCTGCGGGAAACCGCTTGGGCCGCTGAACAAGAATGCGGATTCTGTCGCCCTCGGCCGGAACGAAATCCGGCTCGATCTGTTTGAACCCCTCGCCGCGATCCGCCAGCACGGGACTGCCGATGAACGGCGCGAACGCGCCGCCGAAAAACCCGGTTCCGCCGGGCATGTTAGTGATGATGGACGCGCTGCTTTTGTACATGGCGTTGAAATCCGACGGGTTGGCGAAAAGCTCTTTGGGAAGAATGCTCATGATGGTGGCCTTGGGCGCCGTGCTCTTGAGCTTGAGGTGCACGGCGTTCACGGCTGTGGCGGCCACGCGGCCCTCGGGCGCCCACCCGCTGGCCGTGTATCCCTGATCGTTGACCGCATTGGCCGGCGCCAGGACTTTGCCGATCACCGTCTCTGCGCCATCCGGTCCGGCGGTGATTGCGCCGCCCCGGGTGTTGTCGAAAGTCACCTGAAAGAGCGTCACGAATTCGGGGCTGTTTTCCGGGGCCACGGCCTCGGTGGGGCCGCGCTGGTACTCGAGTACGCACAGCGCGGGCCGGGCCATGGCGGCGCAGGCGAGCATGAGCAGTAAAGCGGCGCGGAAACATTTCATGAACAGTCACCTCGGCATCGGGAACGCGCGGCCGCGTTCCGGTAATCGTCAAGCACAATTATACGCCATGTCCGGGTGCGGGCGCAGGCTCCGCGCCGATCAGTTCGCGCAGGATGGCGGTGAGGTTCCGGGCGGCTTGCTGCGCGCATTCCAGCACAGCATCGTGCGAGGGGCCGGGCAGATCCGTTGACGCGGGCACGGCGTCGTTGGTGATGGCGGACACGGCCAGCACGCGCAGGCCCAGGCGCCGGGCCTCCATGGATTCGAAAACCGTGCTCATGCCCACGGCGTCCGCGCCCAGAATGCGGTATGCGCGGGCCTCGGCCGGGGTCTCGTAGGTGGGGCCTGTGAGCAGGGCGTATACGCCCGGTGCCGCAGGCGCGCCCAGGCGCAGCGCCGTGTCGAGAAACGCCTCGCGCAGTTGCGGATCGTAGATGCCCGCGCCGCGCGGCAAGGCGCACCCGCGTTGCAGGCACAGGTTGATGTGGCCGGAAAAAGGCATGAGCCAGCCCGCGCCCAGGGGCGGGCGCAGCGCGCCGGCCGCATTGGTGATGCAGATGTTGCGGATTCGCAAAGCATGCGCCAGGCGCACGGCGGCCAGGGCCGGCTCCAGGCCCTTGCCCTCATACAGGTGCGTGCGGCCCTGAAACACCGCGCACCACTCCTGCCCGAGCCTGCCGAGCACGAGCCGTCCGGGGTGTCCCTGCACGGCCGTCGGCTCGAAACCGAACAGGCTTTCATAGGGGAACACGGTCTGTTCATCCAGAGCATGGGCCAGGCCGGACAGGCCCGAGCCGCAGATCACGGCCCAGCGCGGCCGGATGTTCGTGCAGTCGCGGATGAGCGCTGCGGAGCGTTCGGCGGGCGTGTCGTGGTGCGTCATGGGCGGTCCAATGGAATCCGGGGCGATGCGGATCAGCGCTGTTCGTGCGCCGGGCGGGCTTGCGCCGCGTCCGGCGGCGCGGCGATGTTCAGGCGCAGTTTGTGATAGGAAAACGCGGCGAGCAGCGTGAGGAGCTTTTGCTGCGTTGAAAGCGGCAGCTTATGGACCCCGGTGATGAACAGGGCGGGAGGAATTTGAGCAGCGTCTCGGCGGTGTGCCGCGGACGCAGGTTCCGGCGCGGGCGGGGTCTTTTCAATCTCTCGATTGAGCGCGCTCATATCCCGCGCCAGGCCCCAGCAGTGCAGGCGGAACTCGTCCCGGAGCTTGTCGTGTTTCTGCGCCGCGCACCCGCCCCACTCGAATTCCTTTGTCAGCAGCACGGACTGCTCGTAGGACATGTGGAAAAGGGGCCGGGCCGGGCCGCGGCCCGGTTCGTAGCGGTAGTCAATGTCGGCGATGAAGAGCCGGTCCTGGCTGGAGAAATAATAGGAAGCGAAGAACGCGCCGCCGGCGAACAGGGCGGCGGCGCCCGCGAG
>JAGUYV010000329.1 GCA_020061125.1 bacterium
CAAGCCCGTGCGCTTTGGCGGCAAGCTCGAAGTGCGCCAGGGCGATGGTGCATGCCGTGGGCGCGGTCATGTCCTCGCGCAGCCCGTGCGCCACCACCACATGCGGCGCGCCGCGCACGATCTTGTCCGCGCCCCGGTCCCAGTCCGACACCACCACATCCAGATGCAGGGTTTTGACAATCGGCATGTTGCTGCTCACCAGCATGCGCATCCAGTCGGCCACCAGCCCGGCCATGCGGCGCACTTCTTCGGTGTCGTGAATCACGATCCAGTGCACGGGCTGGCTGTTGTGTCCGCTGGGCGCCCAGCGCACGGTGTCCAGGCACTGCTCGATGAGTTCGCGCGGCACGGGCTTGCTTTTGAACTTGCGGGCCGAGCGGCGCGCGCGCATGAAGTGCGCCAGCGACTCGGGCGAGGGGAACATGTCCGGGTTCACGGCGTCGCACGCGTCCGGGGACACGCCGTGCAGAGTCAGCGCGCCGTGCGGGCACACGGCCAGGCAGTGGCCGCAGCGGATGCAGTATTCATCAAACCCGTCCACGGGCGCGGGATATGAGTCCTTTTCAAACCGGATGATGCCCGCGGGGCACTCGTCCGCGCAGAATCCGTCCTGCTTGCATTTTTCCGTGTCTATGACAATCGAAGCCATGTGAGAATGTCCTTTTCGTGGAATTGATCCGGCCGCGCCGCGCGCGCCGTTTGTCTCGGGACAGTATAGCCAGCGGCGCGGCCATGGACAATGCATGAGCGTGTGAAAAAGCGATGGGAAAGCAGAGGGGGGCGGCGCGGCGATTGGCGCCGTGCGCCTGTTACGCGCGCTGGCCGATGAGGGCGAGCACGCGCTGCGCGGGCATATTCAAAGCCTGCGCGGCCACGGCCACGCTGCCCTGGGATTTAATCTGGCTGCGCGTGTAAGAAGAGATCTCGGCCGCCATGTTGGCGTCGGTCAGGCCGCTTCGCATGCCGGAAAGTCCCACGATCTGCGCTTCGTTGCCGTTGATGATCTTTTCGAGATTCTTGAGCATCACGCCGTCGGATTCCAGGCGTTTGGATAAAGCAAGCAGGGACTTATCCAGGGAATCAATCGAGCTTTGCGCGCTGGCCGCGGAGGAAAAACTCGCGCTCACCCCGAGCGCCAGGGCGTCAACCTCATAGAATCCGATCTGCAAAGAATTCACATCTTCCGCGGACCCTGTGCCGATCCAAACATGGTCGCGGTTCACCGGCACTTCTGAAGGTTCGTTAATGAAAATCCCATATTCCCGCGCGGTGGCCGACTGGTTGTCAATCACAATGGTCCACAGGCCCGGCGCGGGATCCGTGACGATGAACGACTCCTCCACATAACTGCCTATGGTCACGCCCGTGTAACCGGAATACTGCACGGAAGTGGCGCTGCCCATGGTGCCGATGCCGTGGACATCCCCGGTTCCGGTGGCGATGGTGACGCCGCCCGCGCCGGTAGCGTAGGCCTCCACGGTCTGCGGGCCGGGCGCGGTGCCGTAAAGATAACCGAAAGCCTCTGTGCCGTCCGGGGAAATGATGTTGGCGTCCGGGAAAGCCGCGGCGCCGTTAAACCACGCGAAGCGCACGGTGGTGACGCCGCCCTGGGCGTAGCTCGACAGGTCTATGGACAGGGTTTTGATGCCCCCGTTGTAAAACCCGAACGCGCCGCCCTCCACGGTGTCGAAGCTGATGTCGAAAACTTCCTTGCCATTGAATGTCACGGCATCGTTTATCTGCGTTAGCTCATTGATGAGGCCTGCGGCTTCTGTGGACAGGGCCGTGCGGTCGCTGTCGGTGAGCGTGGCTTCGTTGGCGGCTTTCACGGCAAGATCGCGCAGATCAAGGATAATATCGCGCACCTGCATGCCCGCTTCTTCGCGCAGGCGCACAAAGTTGTAGGCGTCCTGTGCGTTGCTTGTGGCCTCGCGCGTTCCGCGGATCTGGGCCGTCATGCGCTGGGTGATGGCCACGCCCGACGGGTTGTCGCCCGCGCTGTTGATGCTCAAGCCCGTGGACAGGCGTTGCATGCTGCGCCCCGCGGCGTTGCCGTTCACGCGCAGCGCGTCCCGCGCGTTCAGCACTCCGAGATTGGTGTTCAGTGTCAGTGCCATTCTTTCATCACTCCGCTCGCTGGTCAAAGTGCTTGTGAGTTGAAGCAGCGCCGATGCGAGTCTGGATGTGTTTTGCCTTTTTGGGAGCAGCGCCCGTGGCGTGAGCGAATCGCGCCTGCGCTCCCAAAAGGAAAAGCGCAACCATACCCTGTATGATTGGGACCAGTCGTGACAACGAGGAGGAGATGTGTGTCAGCTTTTCGCGCCGGTGGCTGGCCGGCCCGCCGCCGCGCGGCTTTGCGCGGTGTGCTGAATTAGCATTATTTTACGCCTGTTTTTTTTGTCGTGTCAAGTTTTTGCACAAAAAAACAACAGGCGGACAAACCGGGGAGGGCCGTCTCGCGCCCTCCCCGTCCGCAAATCAGCGGTTCCGGGCCGCCGGGCTGGCCGGTCCGGACTTGCGGCGGTA
>JAGUYV010000442.1 GCA_020061125.1 bacterium
AGCAATCTCCAGCGCCAGATCATCCACGACACGCCGCATCTGGGCGCGAACAAGACCGCGTCCGCGGCCGACCGCGTGGCCGATCTGAACCCGGATGTGGAGGTGGTGCGCTTTGCGCAGCGCATCACCGCGGACAACGCCGCGGCCCTGGTCCGCGACTACGACATGGTGGTGGATTGCACGGACAATTTCCCTGTCCGCTACCTGCTGAACGACGCCTGCGTGGCCCTGAACAAACCGCTGGTGCACGGCAGCGTGTTCGAGTTCGAGGGCCAGGCCAGCACCTTTGTGCCGGGCCAGGGGCCGTGCTACCGGTGCCTGTTCCCCGAGGCGCCGCCCGCGGACCTCGACGGCGGCGCAGGCCCCATGATCTTTCCGCCCGCGCCCGGCGTCATCGGCGTGATCCAGGCCGCGGAAACTCTCAAACTCATCCTCGGAACCGGGCAGACCCTGGCCGGAAAGCTGCTCATCGTTGATCTGCTCAAAATGCGGTTCAAGGAACTGAATGTGGAGCGGGACCCCGCGTGCGTGGCCTGCGGCAGCAACCCGGGCGTGGCGCGGCTCTCTCCCGGCTTTTAGTTTCGACACCATTCCTTCCCCCGGAGGCATCTCATCATGGCAAAGCAGAAAAAGAAAGTCGCCGTCATCGGCTCGGGCAACTGGGGTTCGGCCGTGGCCCGGCACATCGCGCGCAACATCCTGCTCAAACAGGATCTCCAGCAGGATTATGAAACAGAAGTGGACATGTGGGTGTTCGAGGAAACCCTCAAGGACGGCCGCAAGCTCACAGAAGTCATCAACACGGACCATGTCAATGTCAAATATCTGCCGGACGCATCCCTGCCCGTGAATCTGGTGGCCAAACCCGAGCTGGCCGATGTGGTCAAGGGCGCTTCGGTGTTCATTCTCATCCCGCCGCACCAGTTCGTGCGCCGCCTGTCCAAGCAGATTGCGGGCATGCTCACCCCGGAGCAGAAGAAGTCTCTGGTGTGCGTGAACTTCGCCAAGGGCATCGAGTTCGACAAGGACACAAAGGTCATCCGGCGCATGAGCCAGGTGTTCCAGGATGAAACCGGGGTGCGCGACGATCAGCTCGCAGCCTTGAGCGGACCCAACATCGCCAACGAAGTGGCCTCGGACATGTATTGCGAGACTTCCATCGCCTCGCCTTCTCCTGATGTGCGCGAGGATCTGTACCGCCTGTTCCACACGGACAACTTCACCGTGGAACTGACCGCGGATGTGGCGGGCGTTGAGCTGGGCGGCGCGCTCAAGAACATCGTGGCCATCGCCGCGGGCCTGGTGGACGGCCTCGGCTTCGGCAACAACACCAAGGCCACGGTGGTGCGCACCGGGCTGATGGAAATGATCAAGTTCGGTTCCTACGAGCGTCTCGGGCACCTGTCCGAACAGGACACATTCTTCGGGCCCGCGGGCCTGGCGGATCTGATCACCACATGCTTTGGCGGCCGCAACCGCATGTTCGGCGAGGCCCTGGGCCGCATGTGGATCAACGACCCGGACAAGGCGCGCAGCGTGGACCTCGCCGCGCTCGAAGCCCGGCTCCTTGGAGGCCAGAAAGTGCAGGGCGCACACACCGCGCAGGAAGTGTTCGCCGTGCTTCAAGACTATGATCTGGTCAACGAATTCCCGGTGTTCAAGTCCGTGTACCAGGTGTGTTTCGAGAAAAAGGATCCTCGCGAAGTGTACCGCCGGTTCCGCGAGGGAACCCATGCGGTCATGGACCTGGCCGCGTTCATGGCCGACGAGATCGCCCCCTACGCGCAGGAGTTGTCAAAGAAATACGAAATTCCCTTCAACATGGTTCTGTCCACGGACCGCGAAGCCCTGGTCACCTTCGACCCGTTCCTGCTCAAGAGCGTGCTCACGCGCATGCTGGGCAAGGCGTTCCGGCACACGCGCAAGGGCGGCGAGGTCGCGGCCAGCGTGCAGGAATACGAGGAGCAGATCCTGGTCAATGTGCGCAACCAGGGCAAGGGCATCCCGCGCACCGAACTGGACGACGCCTATCTCAAGATGAAGAAGACCGCGGACATTGTGAAGCGGTTCCGCGGCGAGTTTTTCATCAAGCCCGGAGACGGCGGCGTGGTGGACATGGGCCTGCGTCTGCCCCGCGCGTGAAGCGCGCCCCCGGTTTTTGACAAACAGCGCGGCGCACCGTAGAATCGGATCACTATGCCCCGCCGGATCCGCGTTCTGCGCGTGCAGCACAACTTTGTGGAACCCACGAACCATGCGTTTCTCGACGAACTGGCCCGGTTCCCGGACCTGGAAGTGCATGCGCTGTGCCCGTACTGGGGCATTGAAAGCGGCAACATGCGCAGGCTGGCAGGCTCGCCACGCGCGGACCTCACCGTGGCCCGCACCATTCTGACCCGTCGTTACGACACCACTCTCTACATTGAAAAACTGGGTGCCATGATCCGGCGGGTGCGGCCGGACATTTTGAGCATCCACGAAGAACCGTGGTCCCTGGCCATGGCGCAGGCGCTGGCGCTGCGCCGCGCATTCGCGCCGCGCGCCCGGCTCGTGTTCGTGTCCGCGCAGAACATTGTCAAGAAATACCCGTTCCCGTTCTCGGCCATCGAGGCGGCGGCCTTTCGCGCGGCGAGCGCGGGGTACGGGTGCTG
>JAGUYV010000287.1 GCA_020061125.1 bacterium
GGCGCGGCCGTGGACACCAGGCGCTACGCCGCGCTCCAGTTCGGCCGCAGCCGCACCGCCGTGACCCGTGACTCGATTCAGCACGATCTGCGCCGCGCCCTGGAGATCCGCACCCGCGCCGATGTTCCTCTCGCCCTCACATTCAGCGGCGGCGTGGATTCCGGGCTGCTCGCGTGCCTGTGCAGGGACATCGGCTACGACATGAGGCTTTTCAACATAGACTACGAGTCGGGCGCGCAAAAGAGCCTGGAGCGCGCCAACGCGCGCCGGGCGGCCGGTATCCTCGGACTCGAACTCATTGAGGAAAATTTCGTCCCGGATCGCATTTTCAGTAATCTCCCCGACGCGTACCGGCATTACGACGAGCCGTGCGACATGCTGCCTCTCGTGTATCTCTACGACATACTGAAAACCATCCGCAAACACGGAGTGCGCGTGACGATCACTGGAAACGGCGCGGATGAAATTTTTTTTGGATACCGCGGCGACGAGCGCGTGCGCCTGCGCAGCGGCCTGCTGCGCCTGGCCCTGAACGCGGCCCCGGCCGCGGTTCTGCCGCGATCGCTGAAAACTCTGAAACGCGATGGATGGCCCGCGTTCCTCATGGAAAAGGAACGCGCTGCGCTGGCCGCGCTGATGTCGGCGCTCGGGGTTCAAGGCCAGGAGCTTGCGGCCGCGTGCGCGCCCTTTCTGTGGGGCCTGTCCGATGCCGCGCAACGCGCTTCGTTCAGGCGGTATTCCGATTATCACATGTGGCGCAACCTGTTCATAGGCACTGTTGCCTCCAATTATCTGTTGCCGGATATTTCCGGCATGCACGCCCAGGTCGAGGTGCGTGCGCCGTTTCTTGATTGGGGCCTCATCCGCGCAGTTGCGGACATGCCGGACAAGATGCGCATCGGCTCTCTTTTCACGCACCGCCATAACAAAGCCGTGCTCAAAGCCCTGTACGCGGCGCGCGTGGGTCCGCAACTGGCATACGATGAAAAGCGCGGCATGGGATGGAACATCCGCTTCGATCTCTGGATCCGCCAGGAACCGGTCAAGTCCCTGATGCGCAATGCCATGCAGGGTCTGTCCGACTTCGGATTTGACCCGTCGTGGGCGCTCGGGCATTATGACGCCTATTGCAACGGCGCGGCCGCCAGCGGAGACCAGGTCATGCGCGCGTTCATGCTCTTCGTCTGGCTCAAGCGGGAGACAGAGGGGCAGGATGCGTTGCAGGCATGGCTCGAGCCCGTGCGGAATTTCGCTCCGGGAGGCGCCGCGCATGGATAAGGACTCGCTGCGCCGGGAAGCCGCGCGCCAGGGCGAATATTATTCCGGCAAGGTGCGCGAAGAGTACGACACCTTCTTCAGTTCCGCGTGGTGGGATTTTGTCCGCCGCGAGACCGCGCGCTGGATGCTTTCGCAATGCGCGCGCCTGCTGCCCGCGGATTCGACGCCGTGGGATTTGCTGGATGTGGGCTGCGGCATCGGGTTCACCGCGTTCGAGATGGCGCGCCGGGGCGCGGAGCGCGTGCGCCGCATCACCGGCCTGGACGCCTCGGCTGAAGCCCTGGCCCTGGCAGAAACCCGGCGCGCAACGCTCGACCAAAGAGACGCGCAGCGCCTGCAATTTTTGCAGGGCAATTTTTTCGATCACCAGGGCGGGCCGTACCACGCCGTGTACATGAACGAAGTGTATGAACACCTGCCGTCCGCACAAGCGGTGTTCGAGAAAGCGGGCGAGCTTGTGCGGCCCGGAGGGCTATTGCTGATCAGCACCCCCAACCGGGACCGGTTGTCCAACCGGGTGCGCGCTTTGTTCGGCCGTGCTCCTGTGCTTCTGGACCCCATACACATCATGGAATATTCCCTGCGCGAATTGCGCGCCGCGCCCGGCGGGTGGACCGTGCAGGCGCTTACCGGGCGGCAGATTGCGGATGAAGACGCCGCCGGCATGCTCTTGAGCCTGGGCATTGGCCGCTTGCGCGCACTGGTTGCGCCCGCGGCACGCACAATCGCATGCAATCGCGTCTCGCATGTGCTCGGCGCGGCCGCGCCCGCGTTCAGCACGGATTTGTTCGCGGCTTACAGGAGGGAGACTCAATGAGGCCGCTCCTTGTCATGGTCCCCGACCATCTCTCCGAACTTGTGCAAAAGGGTGAGATTACCGCGCGTTATTACAACCCCGGCGAACTGTTCGACGAGGTGCATCTGTTCATGACCAACGCCGACCGCCCGGATGCGGCGGCGCTGCAAAAGACCGTGGGCCGCGCGGCTCTGCACCTGCACAATCTGCCCGCGGACAAAAAGACATTCGCGCGCTCTCTTGGCTTCCGCCCCTTCCTGCTCGAGTCCTGGGCCGCGCCCGCCGTGGACTTGGCGCGCCGCATCCGGCCCGCAATGATCCGCTGCCACGGCAATTATCTCAACGCGTTCGCAGCGTCCGTAATCAAGCGCAAACTGGGCGTTCCCTATGTCGTGTCCCTGCACATCAACCGGGACGAAGACATGCGCGGCCGCGCATCGAGCCTCAAGGACCGCCTTTACACAAACGCCACGCGGGACATCGAGCGGCTCTCCCTGCGCCACGCGGACCTGGTGCTTCCTGTGTATCAGCCCATCGTGCCGTACCTCCAGAACATGGGCGTCTCACACTACGAAGTCGCCTACAATGTTCTGAACCCGGAACACCTGCGCAAAAAGGACGACTACGCGCTGCACGATCCCGTGCGCGTGATTTCCGTGGGCCGCCAGTTCCGGGAGAAAAATCCGGAGAACCTCATCCGGGCCGTAGCGCGAATCCCCGGCGCACATCTGACCCTGGTCGGAGACGGCGAATACCACGGCCGCCTGGTGCGCGCGGCGCAGGAGTGCGGCGCCCCGGAGCGCATTTCCTTCGAGACCGCAATCCCCAACGACGCATTGTGCCGCAGCCTGCCGGAGTACGACATTTTCGCCACGCACACCGAATTCTGGGAAATCAGCAAGTCCGTGCTCGAGCCGCTGCTGACCGGGCTGCCGGTCGTGCTGAACCGCCGCGCGGGCCGACCCGTGCCGGAACTGCAGGGCGATCATGTGATGCTGGTTGACAACACCGAAGAAGCCTGGCTCGCGGCGCTCGATAAACTTATCGCGGACCACGCGTTCAGGGAAAAACTCGGAAGGACCGCGTATGCGCACGCACAGGAGCGCTGGGCGCCGCACAAAACCGAAGCGCGGTTCGCGGACATTTACAAGAAAATCATGAAGCATTCGGGAATGGGGAGCACGGAACAGGGAAACGCGTAATCGCGCAATGCGCCGCGCTGTTGCAGGCGGAGGCGCTGCCCGGAGTCATGCCATGGGAAACACTGTCGGTTTATACTGCTTTACATTCAGCGCCGGGATAGAGGCTGCGCAAGCGCAGGCGCTCACGCCGATTACCGCATACCGCAAAGTGCTGTGGCAAAAGTCTAACCCGCGCAGCGAACAATACATGCGCGATCTTTTTTTTGAAAGATACCCAGACGGCGAATTTGTCGTCGTGCAGGACGGGGAGTCAGTGGCGCGGCGGCTTGCCGGCGCACGGCAAATCGTGCTGCTGTATCCCGACGCTATCGGCCTTGGCTTCGGAGGCGTCGAGACCGCGGCGCTGCGCGTCGCCGCACGCAGCGGGATGCGCGTCCGGGCGCTGAACGGGCGAAGGCGCGAATTCGAGCTTGACGGCCGTGCTCTGCGCGCGTTGCGCCTCCGCCGGGTTCTGGAGAGATATATGCTGGGCGAACTGGCCATCACAATCGGTTTCATCATGGCGACTCCGTTCCTGGTATTTGCGGATTTTGTGCGGGGGAAGCGCTGATATGGCGTCAGACGCAAACACGGGCGGCATTCGTGAGTGGTGGGCGGAGAACCCCATGACTTACGGCAGCGTGCACGGCCACGCTGCATACGAGGACGGGCAATACACGCTCGGCACGCCGGAGTTCTTTGAGCGGGTGGACCGCGAGTTTTTCTCCTGGAACGCGCCTCTGCACGACCACAGGCCGTTCGGGCGGCTCTTCCCTTTCGGCAGCTACGGACAGGGAAGCCGCGTGCTCGAGATTGGCTGCGGCATGGGAACCATGGCCATGCTCTGGGCGCTGAACGGCGCGGATGTCACTGCCGTGGATCTCAACCCGACCGCCGTGGAGCAGACCACGCGCCGCTTCGAGATCAAAGGCCTCGCTGCGGACATTCATTTGGAAGACGCGAACAGGCTTGCGCTTCCGGACGCGCATTTCGATTATGCGTATTCCTGGGGCGTGCTGCACCACTCCCCCAATCTCGAACAATCGCTGTCCGAGATGATGCGCGTGCTCAAGCCGGGCGGCGGATTCGGCATCATGCTCTACAACAGGCGCTCCCTCTGGCACTGGTACCTCACGGAATATGTCGAGGGCTTTCTGCATTATGAAAAGCGGTTTCTCGACCCATTGCAGCTTGCTTCGCGCTACGGAGACGGGTATCGGGAAGAGGGGAATCCGCACACATGGCCGGTGACCCGGAAGGAAATGCGCCAGGCCCTTCGAGAGCATTGCGGCGAATTGAAATTCAAGATCCTCGGCACGGAGCTGGATTCTGTTTTCAGGACCATGCTCCCCGGCGTGGGGCTGGCCCTTCCGCGAATCGTGAAAAAAAGCTGGGCGCGGCGTTTCGGGTGGAGCTTGTGGATGTACGGCCATAAAAAAGGTTGATGCGTTATGTGCGGCATAGCCGGAATCATGGGCGGCGTTTCCGCGGACCAGGGCCGCGAAGCCGTGGCGTGCATGAACGAGGCGCTGGCCCATCGCGGCCCGGACGATCAAGGCGCTTGGGCCGTTGACGGGTTCGCCTTCGGCATGCGCCGCTTGAGCATCATTGACCTGTCCGGCGGCGCGCAGCCCATGCGCACCCCACGCGGAACCGGCGTGGTCTTCAACGGCGAAATTTACAATTACCGCGAACTGCGCGAGGACCTCATGGCGCAGGGCTGCGCGTTCACCACGCATAGCGACACCGAGGTGATTCCCCATCTGTATGAAACCGGGGGAGCTGCCGCTCTCGAACGACTCGAAGGCATGTTCGCCCTGTGCCTCCATGATCCCCATGCGCGGCGCGTTTTGCTGATGCGGGACAGATTCGGAATCAAGCCGCTCTATTATGCAGAGCAGGGCGGCCGGTTTCTGTTCGCCAGTGAAATCAAAGCACTGCTGGCGGCATTGCCCGCGCGCCCGGACTTGAATCTCCAGGCCATTAACCATTATCTCACGCTGCGCTATGCGCCAGGCCCCGAAACCGTATGGAAGGGCGTCTTCAAACTCGAACCCGGCCGCCAGCTGGAATACAACCTCGACACGGGCGAATTCGCCATTGAAAAATACTGGGAGCTTGAATTCGATTCCGAACCTGTTGCGCCGGGCCGCGATTATGTGCGCGAATTCGAAGACCTGTTCCTGCACAGCGTTCACAAGCAGCTTGAGGCCTCGGATGTGCCTGTCGGCGTGATGTTGAGCGGGGGCCTGGATTCCGCGTGCGTGAGCGCCGCGGCCGTGGAGATGGGGCACAAAAATTTCCACACCTTTTCCGTGGCATTCCGCGAGGGCGGCGCGTTCAGCGAACTCCCATACGCGCGCGAACTCGCCGGACGCATCGGCTCACGGCACCACGAAGTCGAAATCGGCCAAAAGGAGTTTCTGGCTTTCCTGCCGGATTTCGTGAGATTTTCCGACGAGCCGCTGGCGGATCTGGCGTCCGTGCCCCTGTACTTCGTGTCGCGACTGGCGCGGGAGCATGTCAAGGTCGCGCTCACGGGCGAGGGCAGCGACGAGTTGCTGGCCGGGTACAGCTTTGACACGCTCGCCGCGCATCTGGACATCCTCAAGACCCTGCACGCGCGCGTGCCCGCGCCAATGCTCAAGGCAGCGGCCGCACTGTTGCCGAACAGCAAGGCGGAATCGCTCCGGCATCTCGCGCGCGGGGGCTTTTCCGGATATCTCAAATCAAAGAACACGCACATGACGGATTATTGGACCGAGGAGGAAAAGCGCGCGCTGTGGGCCGGAAGCGGGGAGTGCCAACCGACCACGGAGCTGATCGCCTCATGGTACGCCGCTGCGCAATCGCCGCACCCCCTGGACCAGTTGCAGCAGGTGCACTGCCGCTCGTGGCTGGTCGAGGATTTGCTCATGAAGGCGGACAAGATGAGCATGGCCGCGTCGCTGGAGCTGCGCGTGCCGTTTCTGGAGCGCCCCATCGGAGAGTGGGCGGCGCGCCTGCCCGTGGAGTGGAAAACGGGTTCGCGCAGCGCGGGCTATTCCACCAAGCGCATCCTGCGCGAGTTCGCAAAGCCGCGCGTGCCACGGTCCATCATCGAGCGTCCAAAGCAGGGCTTCCCGGTTCCCGCCTATGACTGGCTCAAGGGGGATCTGGGATCATGGGCCGAAGATATGCTGTTCGGCAACAGCCCGGTTCTTGGGACGATTTTTAATTTAGAACAAGCGCGCCCTGCGCTGGCCGCCGCGCGCGCGGGCCATGAACTGTCCGCGCACAAAATCTGGATACTGATCATACTGGAGCAATGGGGCCGCGCGTGGGGCATGTAGGGCGGCATCGCCGAATGCCGCCGCTGCGGGACGAACGGGGTGCGCTGTGCGCAGGGCAAAAACAAAAGACAAGGATAACCACAGAGAGCACAGAGGCCACAGGGGGCGCGGCCAGTGGCCGCGCTAAAAACAAAACCGTGTCTCCGCGTCTCCGCGGTGTCATTGGAAGATTGTGCCGCATGGCGAACCACAGTTTCAACAGTGACTTAATGGCAATGGAAATGTAGGGCGGCATCGCCGAATGCCGCCGCCGCAGAGCAAGCAACAAAGGCAAGGGCGAACACAGGGATAACTCCGGAGGGCACAGAGGCCGCGCTAAAAACAAACTCCGTGTCTCCGCGGTGTCCTTTTTCGAAATCAGCGCAACGGAATAAGTTAGAACAAATATATTTTGGAATGCAGCCGGCATGCTGAATCGCATCAAAAACATACTCACACACCCTGGCATGAGCGCCGTGAATCTGTATGCGCGCGCTGACCGCGCTGGACTGTACCGCCACTACGCGCGCCGGTGCCGCGCAGCCGGAATCGATCGGCTTTATCTGGTGGTGTCCCTTGACTGCGATTTGACCCGGGACACGGATTGCGCGGCGGCCGTGTGCGAGCGTTTGCGCGGTCTGGGCGTCACGCCCGTTATGGCTGTGACAGGTGAACTCCTGGAACAGGGCGCCGCCGTCTACCGGGCAATCCATGCGGCCGGTTCCGAATTCATGAATCACGGACATCGCATGCATACCTACTGGGACGAGCCGTCGGGAGCATACCGCAGTTGTTTTTTTTATGACGCGCTCACCCCGGAGCAGGTGCGCGAGGACATACGGCGCGGACACGAGACCGTGCGCGCCGTGATCGGCCAGCCGCCCTGCGGGTTCCGCGCGCCGCATTTCGGGACTTTCCAGACACGCGCGCAGCTCCGCGCTCTGCACCGGATTCTCAAGGAACTGGATTACGCGTACTCAAGCTCGACTATGCCGTATTTCGGGCTGACAAAAGGAGCCGCATTCCGCGCGCCCGGAGGCCTCATCGAGTTTCCGGTGTCCGGCATGTGGTCGCGGCCCCTGTCCGTGCTGGACACCTGGAGCTGCTTTGAGGCGCCGGGCCGAGCGCTCGAGAGCGCCGATTACTTGCGTGAGGGCCGCGCCGTGGCGCGCCATTTCGCCGAAGCGGGTCTGCCCGGGATTTTGAATTATTACGCGGATCCCAGCCACATCGCGGATCGCGAGGAATTCTTTGAAACAATTGCGGAATGGACGCGTGTTGCGGAACCCGCGGATTACGCGCGGCTGCTGGAGGTCGTGACCCTGTGAGCGCGCCCCGGCTGCTGTGCGTGAGTTTCTATTTTCCGCCCCTATCGGGTCCCCGCGCGGTGCAGGTGTCGCGGCTGCTGTGCGCTGTGGACGCACGGATGACGGTTGTGGCGGGCCGCACCGCGGACGAGGGAGTGGATCCCACCATAGCGCCGGATGTGGAGAA
>JAGUYV010000077.1 GCA_020061125.1 bacterium
GCGGGGCCATGAGCGCGGCGGGGCCGGAGCACAGCACATTGTCCTCTTTGAGAAGTTCCGCAAGGGCCGCGCGGATGTGCGCGATGTTGCGCTCCTTCTCGCGGGTGAACGCGTTGAACACCGAGGCCTGCCCCTGCATGGCCCGCGCCAGCCGGTCCCTGGGCGCCCCGGAATTTTTTGATGCAAGGTCCAGAACGGCGTCCGTGATCACGCGGCAGCCCAGAGCCTCGGCCACGCGCTTTTCCACCTCGCCGCCCCCGCAATGGGTTGCGCTGAATATTGTGATTGCCGGCATTGTGTAATCCCCCGATCTGCTGGTTGTGTCCCGATATCCGCCGCGCCGTCAATCCGCGTCCGATGGGCGCGGGTGTTCGTCGAGCCATTTCTTTTTGACGTCGTCGGCCACCGCGAACCGCCGCGCCGCCGCATCAACCGGCAGAACCGTGCGCAGCGGGCATTGCTCCTCGGCGGTTGCGCTGTGCGCGTCCCGGTGGATATAGCGCAGCGCATCGTTCACGCTGCGGTACAAATGATCTTCTCCGATCTTCTCATACAAGTGCGTGCGCTGCAAGACCTGGAGAACATGGTCGTTGAACCCGCTGAACGAAATGTCGCGCCCGGACCCGCGCACGCGATCCACAATAATGGACATCATTTCCTCGCCCGACGCGTCCAGTTCGTTCACCCCGTTGCACACCACCAGGATGTGCTTGAGTTCCGGCCGCTCGCTCATGGTGTCGAGAATGATGGTCTCCAGATAGCTGACATTGGCGAAGAACAGCGAGCCGTTGAACCGGACCACGGCGATGTGGCGGCACTCCTCGAGTCCGAACTGCTGCGCGTGCCGGAAGGTGCCGTCGTAGTGCAGGGAGAGGCGGGCGATGTCCGGCTTCATGTTGCGCGCCAGATACAGGCCGATGGACAGGAGTACGCCGACCATGATGCCCTTGTCCAGATGCGGCGCGAACGCGAGCGTGACCACGAAGGTGATGATGCTTATGGCGCCGTCGTATTTCTGCACCTGCCAGGCGTGGATGAAGCCGCTGACATTGACCAAGCCCACGACCGCCATCATGATGATGGCCGCGAGCGTGGCCTGGGGAAGGTGATACAGCAGGGGCGTGAAAAGCAGCAGGGCCGCGCCCACCACGATGCTGCTGAACACGCTGGACATGCCCGTCTGCGCGCCCGCCTGCAGGTTCACCGCGGAACGCGAGAACGAGCCGGACACCGTGTAGCTGCTGAACGCAGAGCCGATGATGTTGGACACGCCCTGACCGATAAGTTCCTGGTTCGGGTCCAGGCGCTGCCCGGTCTTGGCGGCCATGGCCTTGGCGATGGAAATCGCCTCCATGAACCCGAGCAGCGAAATGATGATGGCCATGGGCAGGAGCGCAGTCACGATGCGCAGGTCAATGCGCGGAGCGCTGAATTTGGGCAGTTCCGCGGGAATGGTTCCAATCACCGCGCCGCCGCCCATGAACTTGAGCTTGGCGGTGTCGAATTTTCTGGATCCGGCCTTGATGCGCCACACGGCGCCGGGCGTTCCCGGGGGCGCTTTATCCTTGAGATGGAACGCGGCGTCCGCGCCCTGTCCGGCGCGCGCGAATTCGTGCCAGCGCAGGCTTTCGCGCAGCTCGTGCGCTTTTTCGTTGGCGTGCTCAATCTCCACATTCAGAATGGCGATGCGGTTTTTGAGGTTCAGCGCATCGGCCGTTTGCTCACCCTTTTGTTTTTTGACCTCGTCCAGTTCTTTGCTGGCCTTCACGCGCTCGGCGCTTTTCGCGTCCACGAAATCCAGAGTCTCGTTGAATTCCTCGATTTGCGCTCGCACCTGCGGGGCTTTGATGCTGCGGATTGGCACTTCCTGATCTTTTTGAAATCCCGTGGCCGCGGAAATCACCGTGGTGATGACCACCGCGAAAAGGACATTGGGCAGTCTGGGATTCACGCGGCGCAGGCCGATCATGATGGCGAACGCCAGCACGGCCATTCCCAGGGTGGGCAGGTGCGTGTAATGCACGGCCGAGAGAATCGTGTGCCAGATGGTTTCATAATGATGCTCGGCGTCGTCCACATATACGCCGAACAGCTTGGACAACTGGCTCGTGGCGATGATGATGGCGGCCGCGTTGGTGAAGCCGTTCACCACGGGGTGGGACAGAAAATTCACCACCACGCCCAGGCGCAGCGCCCCGAGTGAGAACTGGAACAGGCCGACCATGAGCGCCATGAGGATGGCGTAGGCGATGTACGCCTCGCTTCCGGCCGTGGCCAGGGGCGCCAGGGCCGTGCTGGTCATGAGAGAGACCACGGCAACAGGCCCCGTGGCGAGCTGGCTGCTGGAGCCGAAGAGCGCGGCCAGGGCAGGGGGCAGGAACGCCGCGTACAGGCCATAGTAAGCCGGCAGGCCCGCAAGCTGCGCATACGCCATGGACTGCGGGATCAGCACCATGGCCACAGTCAGACCCGCCACAGCGTCCGCCTTGAGCTTGGCCGCGTTATAGTTTTTGAACCAGACCAGAAATGGGAACACACGAGAGAGCATGCCGCATTGCGCCGCCTTTCCGCTTGTTGATCACGCCGTCCGTTCCGGCCGCCGGGCCTGCGAGCCGCTACGGATGATGTTCCTGTATGGGCGCAATGTCCGGAAATGCGGGCGCGTCCGGCCCTGGGACCGCCCTTCCGGTTTGTACGGTTCGCCCATTCACCGCACGATTTTGTATGGATTTCATTCTATATGCGTATGCGGGCAAAATGCAAAACAAAATTCCCGGAGGCGCGCGCGATCAATAAGAGTTGACGCCGGGCGCGGGGAATTGGAAACTATGATGTGGAGGCGCATGCCATGAATCCCTGTCGCGGAACACAATGGAAACCAGGCCGCGCAAACGCGCGCAGCCGGCGCCTCCGCCCAAACTCCTCTTACTACAATTCAAGAATAATGCTGTCCTGTGTGCGGGTTGTATGCAAGAACAACCATACCCACGCAGGAGGCGAACCCGCATGACGAAACCCCGCAACTCCGCGCTGCTGCTGGCCCTGGCCCTGGTCCTGGCGTTCAGCGGCTGCGACGCCGCGCGCAAGGCGCGCCAAACCGGCACGGACCTCAAAGACAAGGCCGCGAAATCCGTATCCGGCCAGGCACACGCCGACACCATTAAAATCGGCGCCATCTTCTCGGTCACGGGCAGCGCGTCCTACCTGGGCGAACCCGAGAAGAAGACCGCGGAAATGCTCGAAGAGCAGATCAACGCCGCGGGCGGCGTGCTCGGCAAGAAGCTCGACATCATCGTTTACGACGACGAAGGCGACGAGGCCAAAACCCAGGAGCTTGCCAAAAAGCTCCTGTTCGAAGATCAGGTTCTGGCCGTCATCGGCCCGTCGCGCAGCGGCAACACCATGGCCATCAAAGACCTCATGACGCAGAACAAGACCGTGCTCATTTCGTGCGCCGCGGCCGAGGCCATCGTGGATCCCCTAAGCCCCTGGGTGTTCAAGGTGTACCAGAAGGACAGCTTCGTGGCGCGCCACATTCTGCAGCACCTCAAGGACAGCGGGATCACGCGCATCGCCATGCTGTACGGCAACACCGGATTCGGCCAGGAAGGGTTCAAGCAGATGAAGGCGTTCGCCCCCGAATTCGGAGTGACAATCGGCTACGACGCCCACTACGAGCCGTCGGCCACAGAGGGCGACTTCGAGACCCTGCTCACCAAGGTCAAGGCGGACCGCTCCCTGCAGGCCGTGGTGAACTGGAGCATCCTCCCGGCCCAGTCCATCGTGCCGAGCAAAATGAAACAGCTCGGGCTGAACCTCCCCCTGTACCACAGCCACGGGTTCGGCAACATCCAGTACGCGCGCAACGCGGGCGGCGCGGCCGAGGGCGTGATCTTCCCGGCCGGCCGTCTCATCGTGGCGTACGATCTGCCCGATGATCATCCGCAGAAAAATGTGCTCGTGAATTACCGCCGCGCCTACGAGGAGCGCTACAAGGAAGACATAAGCACCTTCGGAGGCCACGCCTACGACGCCATTTACATTCTGGTGAACGCGCTGGAAAAAGCGGGCGTGTTCGACGACAAGGAAGCCCTGCGCAAAGCCGTGGAATCCGTGGAATTCATGGGCACGGGCGGCATGTACCGCTACAGCCCCGAAGACCACAACGGCCTGGGCATGGACTCCCTGGACCTGCTCACGATTCGCAACGGGGAATTCGGGCTGCTCAATCAGTAAAACGGATTTATTGAAAAAAAGAGACTCGCTGCGCGCGGCATTTGCCGCGCGCAGCGCGGTTTGCTATTTCAGGAATTGTTTCATCCGCACCTTGAACACGCCCCGCGAAGAACCCAGGTACAGGATTTCCCCGTCCGGGGAAAGGAACAGGGACGCCGCCTTGTTGCCGATGATCGCGCGTTTCACGGTGCGGCCGCTCGCGTAATCCAGAACCCGCAGCTCGCCGTCCAGGAAGCCAGTGCCGATCAGCAAATTCCGCCCCGGGTCGTAGGCCAGGTTGCGGCAGCTCCGCGGCCCGCGCAGCACGCGCGTCCGCTCCAGGGTGTCCATGTCGAACTCGTAGAGCCGGTCCGAGAAAAAGCTCGCGGCGATGATGCGGCGCTTATCCGGAATCGCAATCAGTTCCAGCCCGCCCTCGGGCAGCGCGGCTTTGCCGCTGACGGCGAATTTTTCGAGATCAACCCGCAGCAGCAGGAATTCGTTGCGCAGATTCACCATGCCCGCTTCCACGAACAGCGCATTCGTTTCCCGATCCAGCGCGGCCTTCCACACGCCGCTGCGGAAGCCCGTAAGCCCGCGCTCCCGCAGGTTGAGCCAGCGCATGAGCTTGAGGGGCCGCATCGAGAACTCGGCCACGCCCGGCCGTTCCGTGTAGGTGGCCAGCAGGCGGTCCCCGTCCTCGATGAAAAACAGGGGCACGAATAGCTGCCGCGACCCGAAATACATGCTCTCTCGCCCCCGGATTTTCATGGTGTCCATGTCCAGGGTGAGCAGGTCCGAGTTCATCCAGTCCAGGGCCAGAAAACTGTTGCGTTCGGGCATCAAGTCAATGTAGCGCACCAGTTCGGCGGTGGTGCGCAGGATTGCGGTCCGTCCGGTGTGCGTGTCCAGGCGCACGATGCCCGAGGTCGGCCCGTAGGCCGTGAACAGATACCGCCCCGAAGGCTCCACCTGGAAATCGCGGAAAAACGCCAGCGGAAATTCCGGCGCCTGCCCCGCCCGCGGATACACGCGCTCCACCCCGGCCGCTTTTTCAAACGACCTGTCGAACAGCAGGGGCATCCAGCCGATGTAGTGCCACAGGAGAATGAGCGAAGCCGCGGCCAGAACCAGTGTGCGCGCGCCCATGCGCGGCCAGCGCGCGGCCGCCGCGAACGCCACCAGCAGCAGCGGAAACACATACATCACGAGATACACGCCCAGCGTGCCCTGCTTGGCCATGATCGTGCACTGGTAATATGTCAGAGCCGCGGCCGCGGCGATAATCGCCAGAAGCAGCCCGCGCTTCTTCCGCACGAACAGCCATACGCCCAGCGCCACAAGAACGGCCATGCCCAGGGCGAACAGGGGCGTGACCCGCGCCAGCAGCCAGTGGTTGTCCAGCAGCTTGTGCCATTCCAGGGGCAGCCATGAAAACGACTGCGCTTTCCTTTGAATGAGGCTCAAACGCGCCAGCGCCAGGCACGCGCCCCCGGCCACAAGCCATTCGGCAACAAGCCCCGGCCACACGCGAGCGCGGCCGCGCC
>JAGUYV010000206.1 GCA_020061125.1 bacterium
CCTTGAAACGCTCGCGCAGGCTGTCGGACTTGCCCCACAGCATGCATGTGTTGCACAGCACTTCCATGGTGGCGAACGCATCCCTGTTTTTGAACACGCCCTGTTTCACGCCCTGCTCATAGATGACCGCGTAGTTGCTGATATAAAGCTCCTTGAGGCGGTCCATGCTCTCTCGGTCCGTCTGCGCCATGCCCTCGACCTCGGGGATCACGGTGCGGGCGGCGTCCTTGTACTGCTCAATAAGCTCGAGCTGGATGCGCAGGGCGCGGCGCAGCATAATTTCTGGCTTGAGGTTCTGTGCCGAAAGTTTTTCGAGCTGCTCGAAGGTGCGCTCGTGCACTTCGGAAATTGCGAAATAGAGAATGTCCTTTTTACTTTTGATGTATTCGTAGATCGTGCCCTTGCCCATGCCGGCTTCGTCGGCGATTTCCTGCACCGTGGCAAGGTGGAAGCCCTTGCGCGCGAATACGCGCGTGGCGGCCTCGAAGATCTGGGATCGGCGCTCGGCGGCCAGGCCGTTGGCGCGAGGCCTTTGTTCCTTGGTTTTCACATCGGTCATAGGGTTCCTGCTTCAGAGAATAAACGCGCGGGCGGGCGTGCAGCCATCGCCCGCGCGCCGGGTCCGGGGTCCTGCGTTTATGCGGCTTTGCGCCAGAACATCATTTTCTTGAATGTGCGGCCGCAGAAGTTCACGAAGTCGTCTACAAGGGTGTACATGGTGGGGATGACAACCAGGGTGAGTACGGTGGACACCACCATGCCGCCCAGGGCGGCAACGGCCATGGGCTGGCGGAAGCCGCCGCCCGAGCCTTGGGTGAACGCCGCAGGCATCATGCCCACGATGGTTGTGAGCGATGTGATCAGAATGGGCCGCAGGCGCACCGGCCCGGCCGCCAGGATGGCCTCGTTCCGGTCCATGCCCTGTTGCCGGTACTGGTTCACGAAGTCAATGTAGATGATGGCGTTGTTCACCACGATGCCGATGAGCATGATGATGCCGGTCATGCTCATCATGTTCATGGTCATGTTCGCGATGAACAGGCTCCACACCACGCCGATGAATGTCAGCGGCAGGGTGAACATGATCACGAACGGATAGAAGAACGACTCGAACTGCGCGGCCATGACCATGTACACGAACAGGATGGCCATGAGCATGGCCATGCCCATCTGCTTGTTCATGTCCTCCATGTCCTCTGACTGGCCCGCGAAAAACACATTGTAGCCGGATGGCATGTCAAGCTTGTCAATCTCGGCCTGGATTTCCTTTTGCACCGTGCCCAGGGGACGGCCAGCCAGGTTGCCGGCCACCGTGATTTCACGCACGCCGTTTTTGCGGCTGATGCCCACGGGGCCCTGTTCCTGGAAGATGGTTGCGATGCTCGATATCTTGACGGCCCCCTTCATAGTGGGCACGGACATGTCGCCAATGTCCTCGACATTCATGCGCTGATCCTTGTTGAAGCGCACGCGGATGTCGTACTCCTCGCCCTCTTCGCGGTACACCACGCTGTCGTCGCCCTCTATGGCCGCGCGCATGGTCATGGACACGGTCGCGATGTCGAGTCCGTACTCCTTGAGTTTCTTTTTGTTGAACTGCACGCGCACTTCCTGCTTGCCGATCTTCCACGAGTTTGTCACATCAATGGTGCCCGGCGTAGTTTTGACGATCTTTTCGATCTTGTCGGCAAGCCCGACCAGTGTTTGCATGTTGGGGCCGCTGACTTCCACATTAAGGTCGAGCTGCCCCGGGGGGCCGCCCATGCTGGACTGGCTGATCTGGAACACTGCGTCCGGGATGGCGGCCACCTCTTTGCGAACCTGCTGGAGGATTTCGTTTGTGGAGCGGTCACGCTCTTTATAGTCCGTGAGTTTGACCATGATGAATCCGAAGTTCGGGTCTGTGCTATGAGTTCCGGAGCCGCTGATCTGCGATCCGACCGTGGAACTCATGACCTCGAACTCGGGCAGTTTCTGGACAATGTTTTCTGCTTTTTTCACCACGGCGTCGGTGTCGTCCAGGGTGGCGTAGGGGGGCATTTCCACGATGACCTGGAACTCGCCGGTGTCGCCTTCGCCCACGAACTCGAAGCCGATGAGGCCTTTTGCGATGATGAAGACCGCCGACCCGAACAGAAGCAGCATGGCCAGCACCACGACGAACCGGCGGCGGATCGCAAAGCGCAGCACCATGGGATATCCGGACTGGAGCACGCCGAAGAACTTGTCGAAGCCCGGGAACAGGCCGTACAGGAACCCGGCGATGATGGCCAGCACAGATATGGCGAGGATGGCGAAGCCCGCGATAAGGTTGAATCCGCCCTGTCCGGTGACGGCGGCTTTAATCATGGGAATGCCGAACCCGAAGCCCGCATAGATGGCCCCGGCCAGCAATGCCAGCGCCAGGAGGATTACCGGCGCGCTGGGCGGTTTTTTCGATGCTCCGTACATGCCGCCTTCGGTTGGCTTGAGCATTTTGGCGGCCATGGCCGGGGTGAGTGTGAACGCCACGAAAATGGAGAAAAGGGTGGCGAAGGACACGGTGAAGCCGAACTCCTTGAAGAACTGGCCCACCATGCCGCTCATGAACGCCATGGGCAGGAACACGCAGATGTTGGTGGAGCCGGAAGCCAGCACGGCGAGGCCCACTTCCTTGAGGCCGTCGCGCGCCGCGTCCATGGGCGTTTTGCCCATCTCCAGGTGCCGGAATATGTTCTCCAGCACAACGGTGCTGTTGTCCACCAGGGTGCCCACGGCGATGGCCAGGCCCATCAGGGACATGAAATTGATGGTGAAGCCCGCGGAGTACACCGGGATAAAAGTGCCGATGATGGCCACGGGAATGGCGAGGAAGATGATGAATGTGCTGCGCGCGTCGCGCAGAAACAGAATGATCATGATGGTGGCGAACAGGGCGCCGTAGATCAGGTTCTGCTGCACATCGGACACCGCGTCCTTGATGAAGCGGGACAGGTCGCTGGTGAGCTTGACATTGAAATCGGGAAGCTCTTTTTCGAGCTTCTTCATTTCCTTGATGGCCTGGTTGCTGACCTGCACGGTGTTGGCGCCGCTCTGTTTTTGCAGGGACAGGTTCACGGCGTTCTCGCCCATGAGGCGCGCGTACTGGTCCACTTCCTTGTATCCGTCGGTCACGGTGGCGACTTCGCTGATTTTGACCATGCCGATCTGGGTGGGGATTTCCACATCCTTGATTTCATCCACGGAAGCGTACTGGCCCACCACGCGCACCAGGCTCTCGTCGGTGCCTCGTTTGACCTTGCCCACGGGGATGTTCAAATTGTCGCGGCCGAGCGCCTCGACCACCTGCAGGATGTTGAGGTTTTTGGCGGCGAGCCGGTTGCGGTCAATGTCTATGTGGATTTCGCGCTCGCGGCCACCGAGCAGTGATACCGTGGCCACGCCCGGCACTTGTTCCAGGCGTTTCTGGATGATGTCTTCCGCAGTCTTACGCACCTCGATGGGCGGCCGCGGCGAGGACACCGAGAAGAACAAGATGGGGAAGGAGTCCAGATCGAGCTTGAGCACGATGGGGTCTTCGGCGTCGTCGGGCAGCAGGTTCTGGGCTGCCGACACCTTGTCGCGCACATCCGCGGCCTTGGCGTCCAGGTCCACGCCTACATCGAACTCCAGGGCGATCATGGACAGGTTTTCCTCGGAGTCGCTTTTCATGCTCTTGAGGTCCGCGAGTGAGCTTAACTCGTCCTCGAGCTTGTCCGTGACCTGGGTTTCGATTTCCTCGGGGTTGGCGCCGGGATACACGGTGACCACGGTGACCCACGGGATGTCCACCTTGGGGAACAACTCCACGGGCAGGCGCGAGTAGGCGTTGATGCCCAGCACCACGATGGCCGTGATGATCATGGTCACGAACACCGGCCGTCTTATGGATATTTCGCTGAAGTTCATGTGCGCTTACCGTCCTTGAAGGGAAATGCCTTTCGATCAGTACTTCTGCGTGGATTCCCTGATGTCGAGCTTGGCGTCTTTGGACAGAAGGTTCTGCCCCTGGTAAACCACGCGGTCGCCGGGTTTGACGCAGCCGTCCTGGATGGCCGAGAAATTCATGATGCGCGTGTGCTTTTTGCAGGTTCGCTTTGCGGCTTTGCCGTCCTTGCCCGCGACCCACACGATTTCGTTTTCGAGCACGGCCTTGTAGGGGATGACCAGGAACGGCTCGGGGGTGAGCTTGATGTCGCCCTCTACGAACATGCCGTGCTTGAGTCCCTCGGCGTTGCCCGTGATGATGGCTTCCACGGGCGCCTGGCGGTTCTGCTCGAACACGAATGTCGGCACATAGCTGATGTCCGCGGTGAACTTTTTGCCGGGCAGGGCCGTGGAACTGAACTCCACGGACTGGCCCTGGCGAATCTTGGGCAGGTCGTCTTCGTTGAGCATCAGGGAGACTTTCTTGTCCCCGTCGCGAAGGATCTGGAACACCGCGGACTCGGGGCCGATCATGGCGCCGTTCACGGTCATGCGCAGGCTGATCACGCCGTCTATCTCGCTGCGCACCACGGTGCGGCTCAAGCTGGTGCGGGCGAAGGCCAGGGCGGCCTCGGCCTGCTTGAGCTGCGCGCGCGCCGCGTCCACCTCGAGCTGCTTGGTGCCCGCGTCGCCGATCCGCGACTGTATCATGGCGCTGTCCAGGTTCTTCTTCGAGGTTTCCACCTTGGTGCGCATGCCCACCAGGTCCTGCTCGGAGATCACGCCGGCTTCGAAGAGTTTCTCCATGCGCTGGAGGTTCCACTTGTCGTACTCGTAGCCCGCGCGCGCGGCGTCAGCCATGTTCGAGGCCAGGTTCTGTTCGTTCAGGTTCTGGCGTTTTTGCGCAATCTGCAGGGCCACGCGTGCGGCTGACACTGCGGCCTCGGCTTGGCGAACGCCGTTCTGGTAATCCGTGGGGTCAATCTTGAGCAGCGGGTCGTTCTTGGAAACCCGGTCGCCCTTGTCCACATAGATTTCCTTGATCACGCCGCCGACCTGGGGCGTGACATTGAGGGTGTCGGGCAGGTTCACGGTGCCGGTGAAGTGCACATCGCGGCTCAAGTCCTTGATCTGCGCCACCACCACTTTCACGGGGTAGCCTTGCTCCTTGCGGATGTCTTCGGTGGAAACGGTTTTTTCGTCCTTGGGTCCGCACCCGGCGAGCAGCGCTCCGAGCAGCAGCGCGCCGCACAGCAGGGACAGGGTTTTGAATGTGCGCGTCATGATTGTGTCTCCTGGTTCCTTATTCGGGACTGTGATCAAAAGTCCTCGAGATTTTCGAGGCCCACGGCTCTCGCAAGGCGTGCCTTTGCCATCTGGAGATCGAATTCGGCTTTGTTGAGGTTCAGTCCGGCCTGCATTTCACCGAACAGGGCGTCTTTCCAGTCCAGCTCGCTGACCACGCCCTGATCGTAACCCACATCGGCCATTTCGCGCGCGCGCTCGGCCTGGCGCATGATGGCCCGGCTGGTCTCCATGCGCTTGATGGCTTCGTCGAGGTTCAGATACACCTGCTGGGTCTGCAGAATGATGCCCTCGCGCGCGTCCACGGCCTGGAGTTCGAGCCGCTGCGCGGTCTCCGCGCCCTGGCGCACCCGCGCCCGCGCGACGCCGCTGTCGTACATCTGCATGGAGTACGACACCACATAGCGCCACGAGTTTTCGGATGAGAACGAAGACCCGGAACTTAACACATTGCGCAGGTAGGCGAACGCCACCATGGGCCGGTTCTTGCTCAACTGCGCGCCCAGGCCGGCCTGATGGATCGCGTTTTGAAGCTGCACAAGCTCCACGCGGTTGGCCAGTGCGTAGTCCACGAACTTGCCAACGGGCGCGAGGGCGGGAATGCTCACGCTGCCCGGCTCGTAGCGCACGCGGGTGTCGCGCTCCACGGGAACGCCCAGCACATTGTTCAGCGCCATGCGCGCCAGGTCCGCCCCGGCCTGCGCCCTGGTGAGTTGCTCTCTGGCGTCGGCCACGGACACCTCGGCGCGGATCACATCGAAGTACGGAATGGTGCCCTGCTCATAGCGCGCATTTGCGCCGGCAAGGTGCTCCTCGGCCAGGCCCAGGCTTCTTTTCATGACTTCGAGTCCGGCCAGGGCCAGCACATAATTAAAGAAGGATTCTTTTGTATTCAGAGTCACTTCCAGGGACAGGCGCTCCACATCGAGTTCCGCGGAGTTGCGGCCCAGGCGCTGGGCCTTGAGGCTCTTGCCCTTGGTGCCGAATGTCAGAAGCGGCACGGAAAAAGTGAGGTCCATGGTGCGGCTGTTCTTGGCGCTCAAAGGCGCGCTGATGGGCGCGGTCGGCTCGGCGTAGGTAATGGCCGTTCCCGCGGTGACCACGCTCGCGGCCGGAGGCGTGGAGGACAGGTCCAGCACCGTGGTGTCCGTGGAGAACATGAACGCGCGCGGGCTGTACGCCGCGATGGTGAAAGAGGACGGGTCGTGAACCCGCTGCCAGTTGCCTTCGAGCTTCAGCCCGGGGTTGAACAGCGCGCGCGTCTCCGATATCCTTTTCTGCGCGATGTTGAAGTCGTGCACCGACTCCTGGATCTGCCTGTTGTTTTTCTTGGCCAGGCTCACCGCCTGCTCCAGAGACAGGGCGGCCTGCTCCAGAGAGATTTCCCTTTCCTCGAACGCGCAGGCCGCGCTGGAAAAAGCCATGCACCCCAGCAGCAGCAACGGCGTCAAAGCGAACCGTGGGAATTTCATAATCATCCTCCATGAGCACGAGGGATCCGCCGACCGACCGGTCGGTCGGCTCTTGCACAGTATAGCCATTTCAGGCATGCGGGATCAAGGGGTTTGCGGCGCGCAACGCAGATTTATTTTTTATTAAGGACAAGGTTTCAACAGATTTTCAGGGTGCGCGGGGCGCGGATTATTTCTGTGTCTTGTCGTGTCGTGCGCGCCGCGCGCGCATCACTTGCCCTGCTTCGCCAGGCTGCGCTGATACGCCTTCCAGCCCGGGCAGATGTATGTGTGCCATTTCCACAGCCTGCCCGAGAAGGACTTGGGATTGTCAATGTACTTCTGCCGCCAGGGGCAGCTTTCGCACCTGTGTTTGGGGGTCGTGTCCGCCACGAGGGCCTCCTCTGTCAAGTATGGGCCACCGCCGATAGTATAGGAACCCGGAGCCGGAAACCTGAAACCGGAAGCCGAAAAAGCAAAAGCAAAGGCAATCATAACCACGGAGTGCAAAGGGGAAAAGATTGACGCAGAGGACGCAATGGTGCGCAAAGGCCGCGGAGGAAAACCACGATATCATGGTGACCGCAAAGATGTAGGGCGGCGTCGCCGAACGCCGCCGCCGGGCGCGCACAACCGCGACGAAAAGCAAAAGCAAAGGCACTGACAACCACGGAGGCCACGGAGGGCGCTGGGAAAAGCAAAGCAAAGAAAAGAAAAGAGAAGCGAAAGGATTTAACCACGAATAGCACGAAGATCACGAAGAAATACAAAGCGCGGCCAATGGCCGCGCTTTGGTTATCTCTGGTTTTGCCTGTTGATGCGCCATGCGGCGGCGGCGTTCGGCGACGCCGCCCTACATGCCAATAAGCCCTCCGAAATAAAGGGCTTTTCCTCCGTGTCTTCGTGATCGCTCCGTGCTCTCCGTGATTAAGAACCCGCTTCTCCTCCGCGTATCCGCGACTCCGCGGTGTCCTTTGATTTGATCTTTTGCCTTTGCCTTGCCTTTGCTTTTGCGGAAGCCGGACCTCCAGGCTTTTCCGCGGCCTGTCCGTTCCCGACACAAAGCAAATCTGATAAAATACATCTGGCAAATCATTCATGCAATATTTCCGGGCGCAGCGGAAAGCCCCGTTTGCTTGAGAGCAAATCAAGCGGTAAAGGACAACACCGGAGGACAGCGGATTCATGAAATCATCGTCCGGCGCAAAAGCGAAAAGAATCCTCAAATATGCGGGCGCGGGTCTTGGGGTGTTGTTCTTAATCGCCTGCGCCTGGGCCGCGTTTCTGGCCCTGCGCCCGGACGCGCCGCCATTCGACGACTCCGCGCTTATGCCTAATCGCCCCAGCGTCCCCGATGAGCAGAACGGTTATGTGGCGCTGGTTCATGCATTGAGAGATATCAAATACGCTGAATCCTTGCAATATGATGCCTTTCGGAAACTATCAGATCGTGATATCCATCATTTAGAAAAGAAGTATCAGCGGCAAATATTGGATGTAAATGAAACGCTCAATTACTCGAAATCCCAATATATCCCCGATGGCGGGACTAAACAGAAGGTTCTGTTTGCTGCAAAATATCTTGCTTATCTGCAAACCGATCTTGCTCAACGGGAATTTCGAATCGGAAAGCAAGCCGCTGCAATAAACAGAGTCCAATGGTCTCTGAACATAGCGAAGATACTCTTGAATTCGCGAGGAGACAGGCATCATCTAATGACGGGTTTGAATATCGCATTTAATTCACTCCAAACAATCAACGGTATTGTCACATCCAATCCTGTACACAGAAAAGGTATTGATTCGTTTGCTTACATGATATCAAAGTGCCCAGTAGACAATGCACAATGGGTGCATGCAATACAGCAGGATTATGTACAATCTGTACCCGATAGTGATACTGGTCTCTACATTGAAGAATTTGCGTACAGGGCATTTCTGAAGTCGAACATCATCCATCAACAATTGTCATCGGTTTATATTGACGCTTTGCATTTAGCCGATGAGCCGCATTTATCGAACACAGAAAACAAGATACAAGAAGCCATTGACAATGCATGTAAAGAATTCAATGGCCATTTCTTCATTCTTCATTCGGTTCTTGATCCCAACAGAGCGTATTCAGACATTCTGAAATGTAAATTCATCTCTCATTATCTCTACGAGGCAAAAGTATACTTTATCTTGTCAAGCAGTATGCGCATGACGCAGGTAAAATTGGCGGTCTTGGCGTACCGGATGGACCACGGGGAACTGCCCCGCAAGCTGGACGCGCTGGTTCCCGAGTATCTGGACGCCATTCCTTCGGACCCGTTCACGGGCAAGCCTCTACTTTACGATGCGAAAAAGGGCGTGATCTATTCCGCGGGATTCGATTCCACGGACAACGGCGGCGAGGCCGGGCTGTTCATATTGGAGGGCGATTATTCGCCGAATGATTTCAGGGAACAGAAAGATCTCGTGCTGAAAATTGACGGACCTGTGAAGAAAGAACGCGCAAAGGCAAAGAAAAGAATACCAGGCAAGGAAAAGGATTGATCCACGAAGGGTGCCAAGAAAACGAAGAAAAGCAAAGGCGCGGCAATGACAACCACGGAGTGCAAAGGGGAAAAAATTGACGCAGAGGACGCAGTGGCGCGCAAAGGCCGCGGAGGAAAACCACGATATCATGGTGACCGCAAAGATGTAGGGCGGCGTCGCCGAACGCCGCCGCCGGGCGCGCACAACCGCTAAGAAAAGCAAAAGCAAAGGCAATGACAACCAGGGAGGCCACGGAGGGCGCTGGGAAAAGCAAAGCAAAGAAAAGAAAAGCGAAAGGATTTAACCACGAATAGCACGAAGATCACGAAGAAATACAAAGCGCGGCCAATGGCCGCGCTTTGGTTATCGCTGTTTTAGCCTGTTGATGCGCCATGCGGCGGCGGCGTTCGGCGACGCCGCCCTACATGCCAATAAGCCCTCCGAAATAAAGGGCTTTTCCTCCGTGTTTTCGTGATCGCTCCGTGCTCTCCGTGATAAAATGCCCGCTTCCACTCCGCGTCTCCGCGACTCCGCGGTGTCCTTTGATTTAATCTTTTGCCTTTGCTTTGCCTTTGCCTTTGCCTTTGCTTTTGCTTTTGCTTTTGCGGAAGCCGGAAGCCGGAAGCCGGAAGCCGGAAGCCGGATCCCCGGCTGCAATCACGCCTTTGCCGAAAGATATTTGTGAATGGACTCTGCCGCGCGCTTGCCCGCGCCCATGGCGCTGATGACCGTGGCCGCGCCCGTGGCCACATCGCCGCCCGCGTAAACGCCTGGGATGCTTGTGGCGCAGGTTTCCTCATCGGTCTCGATGGTGCGGTTGGGCCGGGTGTTGAGCGCGGGCGCGGTGAGCGGCACCAGGGGGCTGGGTTTCTGCCCGATGGCCACGACCACGGTATCCACCTCGATGGTGTAATTCGATCCCTCGACGGGCACGGGCCGCCTGCGGCCGCTGGCGTCGGGTTCGCCCAGTTCCTGTTTCTGCAACTCGGCCTTTTTCACCCACCCGTTTTCATCGCCGATGTATTGCAGCGGGTTGGTAAGCACATCGAAGATCACGCCTTCTTCCTTAGCGTGGTGCGATTCCTCGATGCGGGCGGGCATTTCCTCGCCGGAGCGGCGGTAGATGATGTGGACTTCCTCGACCCCGGGCAGGCGCAGTGAGCAGCGAGCCGCGTCCATGGCCACATTGCCGCCGCCGATCACGGCCACGCGCTTGCCCACATGCACCGGCGTGTCCCATTCCGGGAATTTGTACGCTTTCATGAGATTGATGCGGGTGAGATATTCGTTGGCGGAATACACGCCGTTGAGTTCTTCGCCGGGAATGCCCATGAACAGGGGCAGGCCCGCGCCCGTGCCGATGAACACGGCTTCGTAGCCGAGGTCCATGACTTCCTGCAAATCGTACACCTTGCCCACGACCATGTTGAGCTGCAGATCAAGGCCCTGCGCCTTGAGCATGTCCACTTCCTTGTAAACGATGTCCTTGGGAAGCCGGAATTCGGGGATGCCGTACACCAGAACGCCGCCGGGGTTGTGCAGCGCCTCGAACAGGGTGACGCTGTAGCCGAGGCGGATGAGGTCGCCTGCGCAGGTGAGGCCGGCCGGGCCGGCGCCGATCACGGCCAC
>JAGUYV010000134.1 GCA_020061125.1 bacterium
GCCGGGGATAGACATTCTGCCCGGCCTCGACCCCTCTGCGCCGGGGCTGCCCATGACGCCGTTCACGCCGCCCTCGCTCGAAACGCCGCCGCTGCTCCCGCTCCATGTCTCCCTGTCCACGGACGCCTGGAACATCAAGGCGCGGGAGATCCATGTGCGGGACAAGGAGAAGCTCGCGCGGGCCGCGGGCCGCGTGTACCTGGTGCGCAAGGGCCGCAAGCCGGACAAGGAAGACCGCAAACTCATCAAAGCCCTCAAGAGGCGCGACGCATTGATCGTGACCGAGGAACTGCGCTACTTCTGGCGGCTGGGCCGCGCCGAAATTGACTACCCCCTCATCATGCGCCAGAAGGAACTCACCCTGGCCGCAAACTCCGGGCTTGTGCTCACCAAGCTCGACCGCGCCGAACTGCGCGGCGGCGTGATTCTGCGGCAGACCGGAGGCAAGTGGCTTTTCCGCAACAAAGTGATCGAGGACGACGCCGACGACAAGGTCAAGGACATCGCCAGCGCCCAGACCACCATTTCCGCCGCGTCCGTGGATCTGGACTTCGACAAAGAGGATGTTCTGGCCACGGGCGATGTATCCGTGATGCAGAAGGACCGGTTCCTCACCGCGGGAACGGCCGCGTACACTGGTCTCACCAAAACATGGGAGATCTTCGGCAATGTAACAGTGCGCGACAAGGAAGACTATTATGAAGCGCCCCTGTTCACTTACAACGAAGACACCGGGGTGCTCACCGCGCCGCAGGGCGCGTACTTCGAGCTGCTGCCCGACGAGGATCAGCGAGCGGATTTCAGCGACTATTTCATGGACCGGGACGGGGACGCGTTCGACAAGCAGAAATTCCAGAAGGAAAAAGTCTTCGTGCGCGGAAACGACATGCGGTTCGACGACGACCGGGACATCCTCACCATCACCGGCAGCGCGGACCTGCGCTTCAAGGATGTAACCCTGAACGCGGACCGCGTAACCGTGAATCTGGACAAGGAGACCGTTCGCGCCGAGGGCAAGGTGACGATAAAAGACAAGCATTCGACTCTCACCGCGGATTGGACCGATGCGGACTGGGACACGGAAATTTATAAAGCCGGGGGCGGCGTGAAGATCTCCCACACCGGCAATCCCAAACAGGACTCGGACCCCTTCGAGATCAAGGGCGCGGATATGGTCTGGAACCGCAAGACCGGCGCGGGATCGGTGACCGGAGATCCGGCGCTCACCTCGCGCGGACGCCGCGCCACCGCCGACTCCATGGACTTCAATTCCAAAGAGAAAATCTACACGCTCGAGGGCAATGTCCACATGCAGCAGGACAACGGCGATTGGCTGCGCGGCAAGGATTACATTGACGCGGACGACACCCAGACATGGGCCATCGCCAAAAAGCCCACAAAGATCAAATGCCGCTCCGCGCGCCTGGAGCCGGACAGCGATTACTTCCTGCTCGAAGGCGGCGTGCGCGTCACGCAGCCGGAAAAGGAAGTGCTCGCGGATCGCATCGAGTTCTGGGGCAAGAAAAAACGGCTGGTCCTGGACGGCAGCGTGCGCATGTCGCAGTCCGGCGGCGACTGGCTCTTCGAGGGCGGGTTCGTGGACGACACCGACGACGAGGAAGTGCGCAAGCGCGCGCGCAAGCCCGCGGACATCGCCTGCAAGCGCCTCGAATCCCTGTACGGTGAGCGCAGGCTCCACCTCACCGGCGGCGTGCGCATCACCCAGGGCAAAAGCAGCATCGAGGGCGATACCCTGTGGCACTACGGCAAAACAAAGCAGACTGTGCTTGAAGGCGGCGTCAAGATTGTGGATGAGGATGGCAAATCTCTCAAAGCGAAACGCGTGATTTATGACGGCGAAGCCAAAACCGTGGAAGCGTTCAATTCCATTACGGGCGAGGGTTATCTCGATGACAAAAAAAACCCCCGCAGATGACCGGCGCACGGCGGCCTGTTTGATTTGCCGGTTTGAGGGTACCTCATATAATGCGGATTGCGCGGCCCGGGAAGTGATATTATTAGAAAGCGTGCAGTTTCAGTACCGCCAAAGGAGCCTAAGGAGTTGTCCAGAGTTGCGCCGCAAATCTGGTCCCTGTTAAGGGTCGCTGTGCGCATTGCCGCGATTGTGCTTGTGGCGTGCGCGTTCGCGCGCGCGGATGTGCTGTCCCTGGAATCCGCGGCGCGCAAGCGCTTGAGCCTGAACGGGACATGGAAAATGCACGCTGGAGACGACGCGCGCTGGTCCGAGGCGGAATATGATCACGATTCCTGGGCCGGCATTACCGTTCCCGGAGCGCTGCCCAAAGCGCCCGAGTCCGGCGGAAGCCGTGTGGTGTGGCTGCGCCGCACCTTCACCGCGCCAGCGGGCGTGGAGTATTCTCACCTGCGCTTGGACCGCGTTCTGGACGAAGCGCAGGTGTGGATCAATGGCCGCAGGCTCACCAATCCGGCTTATCCAAAACCGTTCGAGGACACGCAGTTCGGCGCGTTTTCGCGCATCTGGACCATGAACTGGCCGGATGCCTTCGAAGCGGACGGAGTCATCATGCCGGGCCGCAAGAATGTAATTGCGGTGCGCATTCGGGACCACGCGGAACGAGGCACCAAAACCTTTGATGAACACCCCGGCGAGACTTCGGACGGCGCCGCCGGGCTGACCGGCGATGTGTATTTAATCACGCGTCCCGCCACGCACATCAAGTCCATCGAGCGCGTGCATCCCCTGACCCTCAAGAACGGCGCCCTGGACACGCATCTGTATGTGCTGCTCGGGAACGATACCCTGGAGACCCAGTCGCTGCGCCTGTCGCTCACGGTATACGAGGACGCCAACGGGGGCCATGCGGTGTTTGACGAACAGCGCGAGGTGCGCCTGCCTCCCGGGGGCGAGCTTTTCGATTTCCGCTGGAAGGCGGCGCCGTCGTTCATGCCGTACCGCGCCGTGGCCACTTTGCGCAAAGGGCCGGCCCTGGCCGACACCGCCGGACTGCGCTTTCACACCGTGTTCGTGTCCGCGGACAGGAACGGCCTGCGCGTGAACAGCGAACCCTTCGCCATGCGCGGCGTGCACGGCAATCCCGGGCTTGTGGTTTCGGGCGCAGGGCGCGGCGCGCTCACCTGGAGTCAGCTCGAGGCGGATCTCGACGCCCTGCGCCAATCCGGCGTGAACACCGTGCACACCAGCAATCCCACGCCGCGCATGGCCCAGGAGGCCCTGGCCCGCGGCATGATGATCGTGCCGTCGCTCACCGCCGAATTCTTCGACGAAATTGTGATCGCTCTCAAGGAGCAGCCCAACATCCTGTTCTGGGAAGTAAGCACGGACAAACCAAACAGCCTGTATGTTATGGCGTCGCTGATTGCGGCGGTGGATCCGTACCGGCGTCCCATCGCGTACCGGGGTCCACTCGAAATTGCGCCGGGCAGCCGCCTGGCGCGCAATATCGCCATGATCGCGCGCGCGGCGCGCGGCCCGGATGCGGCGCACGACTGCGGGGATTCGGGCAAACAGTCCGGCGGCAAGCTGCCCGTGTATCTTTATCCATGGGATCCCGCAGGCAAGGGCGCACCCGCGCACGCAGGCCCCGCGCATGCGGGAGAGTTTCTGATCCGCGCCTGGGACGCATGCGTGACACCGGACCGCGCGCCCGCCGGAGGCGTTTACACAGCGCTCACCACCCAGGGCGCGGCCCTGCCCGGACTTCGGACTCCGGGATCCATGCGGCACGACCCTGAAATGACGGCCGCCATGCTGGGCGCATACCGCGAAATCGAGCCGGATGTGTACACCAACGCGGCGGGAAGCAGGGTGCTGACGCTCAACAATATCTCCGGGCATGCGCTGCGCAGCCTGGAAGTGTATACC
>JAGUYV010000296.1 GCA_020061125.1 bacterium
AAATTGGCGCAGCACAGGTTGTTCACCGGCAGGGGGCCGCCCGCGCGCTCGGGCACGCCCCAGATCAGCACGGGCAAAGATCGCTGCCCCGCATGCCACGCAAGCTCCTGCCCGATTTCGCCCGAGGTGAACGACGCGGTGTGCAGCACAACGGCGCTCACGCGCTCGTCCGCGCACAGTTCCATGAACGACTGCAGCTCGCGGCGCGAGTAAATGGGCGACTCCAGAGCCACGGTGCGGAATCCGCATTCCGCGGCCAGCTTTTTGAACGCCGCGCCCGCTTTCCTGAAATTGGACGATGCGGTCCGGGCGTCGAACGCGCCGGTGATGCCTGTGGAGAAAAACCCGATGGAGATGCCGGAATTCGTGCTCATGCCTCAAACCCTCCGGAACCAGAGTGCAAACCGCGAGGGCCGCGCCCGTCGCGCTTTCAATTATATGCCCGCGCCCGTGCGCGCGGGAAGCGCGTCCGCATTATACGGCGTCAAACAGCTTCGCATGCAAATGAGACGCCGCATCGCCGCACAGTTGCTTTTTAACAACTATTGTGGATTTGGTTTAAATTTCGAGTTGTTTATCAAAAGCTTTCGCGCATCTGATTCGATCTCTTCACCCCGCCTCGGGGAAGTCCTCGATGAGCTGGATGAGGACGCTGTCCGGAGCTTTGATGAAGGCGATCTTGCGGGTGGGGCGGATGTTGAAGGGCGGGAACATGAACTGTGCGCCTCGATCTTTGAGTTCCTGGGCGAGCTTGTCTATGTCCTTGACCATGAAGGCGAAGTGGGTGAGGCCCGCGGCCGGGGGCGCGGCGGGCGGTGGGGTGTTGGCGCCCGCGTCCTCAAGCTCGATCTCTATGGTGCCGTTGCCGACAAACACGCACGACTTTCCCAGCACCTCAAGCTCGTAGAGTTTTTCAAGACCCAGGACTTCGGTGTAATATTTGACGGACGCTTGAAAGTCCGTGCATTTGATTCCAAAGTGGTTGAATTCCAGTGTCATGGCTCGACTCCTTTAACAAAAGCGGTGCGTGCTTCAGGGTGCGGGGTGCGGGGCGCAGGGTGTAAAAAGCGCGAATCCCTGGCCCCCCGATTCCCCGGATCCCGGAATCCCCGGTTCACCCGATCTGCTTTTTGACAATGGCGAAGCATTCGTCGGTGACTTCGAGGGTTTGCTTGATGTCCTCTTCGGTGTGGCCCGCGCACACGAACCAGTTGTGGTGCGGGTGCAGGAACACGCCGCGCTTTGTGGCGGAGCCGGCGAAGGTGATGGACGCGGCCGGGCCGCCCTTGGGGAAGCGCATGAACGGGATGCCAAGCGGCCCGCTCCAGCTCACTTCCACGCCGTGGGACTGCGCCTGTTCGAGCATGCCGTCTTTGAGCATCTGCCCCAGATGGTTGATCTTTTCAATCACGCCCTCGGTGCGGATGATTTCGAGCGCAGCAAGAGCCGCGGCCATGGGCGCGCCGCTGTAAAAATGCGTGCCCGAGAAGTACACCTGGCACGCGGCCTGCTTCATTTTCTCTGTGCCGTAGGCCACGGCAATGGGGTGCCCGTTGGCCATGCCCTTGCCGATGGTGACCAGATCCGGCGTGGTGTTGAAGTATTCGTGCGAGCCTTCGAATTTCAGGCGGTAGCAGCAGCGGATGTCGTCCATGATGAACACGACATTGTTTTCGTCGCAGGCTTTGCGCACGGCGTCGAAATATCCCGGCACGGGCAGCTCGAGGTCCTGGAAAATGTCGTGCTTGATGGGCGTGAGGATGACCGCGGCCAGCTCGTCCTTGTGCTTTTCAAACGCCTTGGTGAAGGACTCGATGCTGTTGTAGGTGAAGGTGACCACGCCGGCGCGGTGCTCGTCGGGCACGCCCGTGGGCGTGGGCACGCTCCACGAGTGGAACCCGTGATATGAGCCCATGGCCATGAGGATCTTTTTCTTTTTGGTGTGCACGCGCGCCACATTGGTGCACCATGTGGTGACATCCGACCCGTTCTTGGCGAAAATGACCCAATCGGCCAGGGGCGTGTGCTCCACGAGGTACTCGGCCAGCTCGGTCCACACATCCATGGGCATGGTCATGAGGCCGCCCTTCTGCATCTGCTTGTTGACCGCTTCCTCGACCTTGGGATGCAGGTAGCCCAGAAGGTTGGCGCCGAACGAGCACATGTAATCAATGTACTCGTTGCCGTCCACATCAATCGCGCGCCCGCCCTTGCCGCTGCGGAAGAAGCACGGGTGAGTCTGGTTGCCGAGAAACATGGGATTGCGCGGCCCGAAAATGCCGTTGGGTATCAGCGTCTTGGCTTTCTCGAACATTTCCAGGGACTTGGTGAGATCGTATTCTTTCACGGGGCGCTCCTCCTTAGCCGGGCTGTGTGTGTAACCGCTCTTTTAATCTTATAGCGAAACCGCGGCGGAAAACCACTTCAATTTCACATTTTTTTGCGCTGTTTCCCTCTTGTCCGGCAAAAAATAGTGTGACAATGGGCCGGCGCGCGGCAGGGTGTTGCCGCTTGCGCCCGGGCGGGCTTCGATATTTGGATTTTCCGCCATTGGAATTTTTTCCGATTGCGGATGATGCTACAATGAATCGTGCGCGCGGGCAACCCGGATGCGCGCAACGGAACATCATGAAAACAACGGCCCCAACATCAGCCCTGGCACTCCGGCGCGCTCTGGCCGCGGGACTTTGCTTTTTAACAACTGCGTCCCCGGCCGCGGCGCAGTCCGTTCCGTGCGGCGCAACATTCGGCGGCACGGGACGCGACATCCCCCAGGCCATTGCCCCCGCATCCGATGGCGGCGCTCTGGCCGCAGGATATAAAGACTCCCCCACAGGCTGGGACCCGGCGGACGGCGAAGGCGACGCATGGTTCTTGAAGCTCGACGCCGCGGGCAAAACCCAATGGACCGCCACCCACGGCGGCACGGGCTGGGACGGCGTCACGAGCGTGATTCAGACCCCGGACGGCGGCTACCTGGCCGCGGGCGTCACCGGCGGCATCGAAGTCAACCTCCCCGGCAGGGAACAG
>JAGUYV010000188.1 GCA_020061125.1 bacterium
CACCGTGGCCGCGCCCAGCACGGCCGTGGCCGTGCGCCCGATTAGATAGAACCCCGTGGGATCCACGAAATACTGCATGCCAAAATCCGCGGCCGAAGCGAACGCGCCCAGAGCGTGGCCCAGCCCAAAATACACGGCGTACAGCGCGAACAGAACATACATGTACAGCGGAGGATAGAAATACCAGTGCGGGTCGAAGTCGCCGGTCCCGAAGCGGATCGCGCGCGGAACAAGATGCGCTTCGTCAACATGAAATTCGTCCGGCAGCCCGAACCCGTTGCCGTACACGCGCAGGCACAGCGCGATGGCCGCGAGCAACAGGGGCGTCTGGTTCGCCCGGAGCCAGTGAACCGCTCGTTTCGTCATGGTCTTGATTAATTATCGCACCCGCGCCGCGCATGTCAAACCCGCATCCGCGCGTGCGCATGGATATCATTAGGGAGCAGGGCGTGATTTGCCGTTGACCCTTCATTTTCTGATTCTCGAGATGTTCCGTGCAGTTTGCAGCTTGCGTAACAAAGGCACATCCCCCTTGATCCCCCTTTGCTAAGGGGGACCCAAAAACTGGACCCGCACAACTTGTCCGGCAAAGCGGACAAAACGCCGTCCGCAGCCAACATTGCGGTGAACCCGATGTGAACGCGCATGCCCGATTGCAGAGCAAACCGTCGGCCACAACTCACATTGCGGTGAACACGGCGCCAGGGGACGAGGCCGATGGGGAAGCAAATCGGTGTCCGCAACTATACATAAGGACATAAATAATGCAGCATGTTCTTATGCGTTTTCATAGTGAAACTAGTCTGAAACATGCTGTCGAAAAATGGACGCTGTGTATAAAATGGTAAAAATGTGGCTGTTGAAAAAGCCCGGCGGCCGTAAAAATCAGGGACAGGCACGCGGAAAATTCGCCGCGTTCCCAGTCCCTGTTTTTACTGCGTTCGTGCTTTGGGAGCGGCTTACCGAGTTTTTCAACAGCCCCAAAATCCCGGTGGTTGATTCCTATGACTCGCGCTTTCAGGCAAACAGAGTTGTCGAGGCTCAAGGGTCCCCCTTAGCAAAGGGGGATCAAGGGGGATGTGCCCAAGTTCTGCAAATCCGGAATGAACGCTCTGGCGCGTGGGGGGGCCAGCAGAGACAGGGCCGTGTCACAGCAGACACGGTCTCCGGCCACTTCGGCCCGGTCCGAAGGCAGCGCCTTTTAATTGATTCCACAAATATTTCCGAACATTTTTCAAGGTAAAATGTTTAACAGAGCAACGAATGACGCAAGATAAGCGCCCTGTTGGAACGAAACTTGATCGGTATTGCATCAAGCCTATTTGCAAAGGAGGCCGTCCCGTGAGCGACAGCCCGACCCAGCCCGGCCCGGCCGGCGCGGAACCGTCCGCACCCGGCGCGCAGGACGCCGCGGCCAAACAACAGAGACAGATGAAAATCATCGTGGCGGCCATCGCCGGTCCCGTGCTGCTGCTGGGGGTGGCGCTGGCGTGGCTGTCGTGGTCGCCGGGACTGGCCATCAAAAGCCCGTCGCCCGCGGCACTAACGCCCGCGGATTGCTCGGTGTTCGTGCATGCGCCCAACCTGGGCCGCAACCTGCGCTATCTGGGCCAGAAACAGGCAGTGCAGCAGTTCGCAAAATCCGGCGCGCCGGGCAAATTCGTGGAAATCGTGCTGCAACCCAAAGACCCGGAAAAAGGGAAGCAGGCGGCGAAATCCGCTGGACGCATGGTGAGTTTTGCGGCGAGTGACGCCTCGCTGTCGTCGTGTCCGGCGCCTGGGGCGCGCGCGGGCGCGCCCAATGAGTTGCTTGTTGTGTCCCGCCTGGGCTTTTCGCAGAGGATTCTCTTCAACCTGGGCAAGGGCCGCATGGGCAAAGCGGACAGACAGGGCAAATTCAAGGTGCGCAAGGGCGAGCGCGGCGGCCGCACCTTTCATGTGACCCTGGCCGGGGGCTATCTGATCGCGGCCACGCACCGCGGGCTTGTGAATCGCGCCCTGGATCTTGGCATGGCAAAAGACAGCAAAAGCATGGCCGCCGCAGACTTTTACAGGAAATCCGTGGAGTCCTCGGACAAGAGTGAACGCCTGGTGGCCGAGTGGTTCGCGCCGCACGGCGCGTTCAAGTCCTCACTGACCCACGCCAAGCTCGATTACGGCCGCATAACCGCGGGCGGGGGCGGTGTGACCGTGAATTTCATTTCCCGCGCGCACAGCAAAGCCGCACCCGGCGGCAGCCTGCCCATGGATCCCTCGAAGTATCTGCCCGCAAGCGTGTCCCTGCTCATGGTCACGCGCAGCTTCGGCCGCGTGTGGCAGGATTTGCTGATCGGAAAAGCCATGTCCCCGGACGAGACGGAGACCTTCATGCAGGAGCTTTACGGGTTCGGCCTGGGTGAACTCGCGGAATACTTCGAGGACGGCACGGGCATCGCATTGGACGGCGTGTACCGCGAGGGAGACGGCACGCCCGTGCCCTCGCTCATTTTCATCTACAAAGCCACGGACAAAGACAAGGCCAGGGAAAAGGTTTACGAGATTCTGCGCAAGAGCATCCAGGACGATTACGAGGACCGCAAGGTGCTGCGCAATCAGATGGAATACATCACATTCAAGAACGACTACGACGAAACCGCTGTGACCGCGCCCAGTTTCGCGCTGGTGGACGACTTCGTGTTCTTCACGCTCACGGACACGCAGATGGAGCGCATCCTGGACGTGGCCGCGGGCGAGAAGCCTGCCCTGTCCGGCACGGCTTCGCACAAGGCTCTGTTCAAAACCATGTCCGGCAAACAGGACGCATTCATACTGGTGCAGGGCAAACCACTTGGCGCGCAGGCCGTGGATTATTTCACCTGGTTCGGGGACATCTCGTCGCCGGAACTGGCGCAGGCGCTGCAGCAGGCGGTGGTTCCGGCCGCGCGCATGCTCGAGCACTCGGGCGGCGGCGCGGGCAGCCTGGTGTACAAAGACGGGTTGCTGTACGGCGCCCTGAAGATGTTCCACGCCCCGCAGGAAAAGAAAAGGTGAGCTGCCGATGAGACATAAAATTATGCTTGCGCTGCTGCTCACGGCTGCTGTGTGCGCGGGCGCTGCGTCGTGCAAGAACGAAAAGGGCAGGGCGCGGCGGCCTGCTGCGGGCGGGAAAACCGCCCCGGCCGCTCCCGATGCCAAAAAGCAACCGCAGCCCCTGGGGCTGGCCGTGGACCACTCCGTGATCCGCGCCAACGGCACGGACCGCGCCACCGTATCCCTGTCCGGCGGCAAAGGCGGCGAACGGGCCGAATGGGCCATTGAGCCGCAGCCGCCTTGCGCCGTAATCATCGAACAGACCCCGCAGTCCCTGATCCTTCAAAGCACGCTCGAGGAATGCGAGATCACCGTGACTGCAAAAACCGGGTTCCGCGAATTCACCCGCCGCATTTCCATGCTCAAGGACACGGCCGATTCGGACGGAGACGGATTCCCGAATGCGGTGGAGCTGACCTCGGAGAGCGACCGGCGCAATTTCCGCGCGTGGTTCACGGCCATCGCCGTGTCCCAGGTCAGGCACCAGTCCGATGCGTGGCCCCCGGAAAAGCGCGACTGCGCCGGGCTGATCCGTTTCGCATTTTCCGAGGCCCTCAAGAAACATGACACGCAAACCCTGTCCCGGTACAAATATCTGGCGCGCTCGGACATGCCCGATGTGCGCAAATACAACTATCCGGCCGTGCCCATGGTGGGCGATGCGCTGTTCCGCACGCGGCCCGGCGCGTTCCGCGCCGCGGATCTGGAGGACGGCGCGTTCGCGCCCTTCGTGACCGCGCAACTGCTGCACGAGGCCAACACGCATTTCGTGTCCCGCAGCCTCGACCACGCGCTGCCCGGCGACCTGATCTTCTATCTGCGCTTCTCCGAAAGCACGCTTCCGTATCATTCCATGATTTTCGTCGGGGCCGAACCGGGCGGCGAACCCGCGCTCGTGTATCACACCGGCCCGGTGAACAACACCGCGGGAACCATGAAGCTGATGACCGTGGCGGACCTGATGACCCTGCCCGACCCGGTATGGCATCCCTCGCCGGAGAACCCGAACTTCCTGGGTGTGTACCGCTTCAACATCCTTGATTAGCGGCCCGCGCGCCGCAGCCCGAAGGAGTGACGCATCATGAAGCGCCGTAAGCACGAAACCAATCACTGGGCCGTTCGCGCCCTGGCCGCGGCCCTG
>JAGUYV010000149.1 GCA_020061125.1 bacterium
CACCCGAAGGTGGCCCAGCCCTCGATCTGGTTCATCTTCACGCGGGAGTTCTGCTCGATGTCGGTGGAGGCAACGAGTGATGCGTTGATGCGCAAGCCGGTGCGGCTGGTCGGGTCCGGCCAGGTCGCCAAGTTGTTGGGCAGCGGAATCTCCGGCAGCGGCTTGTGGAACATGTCGAAGCGAACGACCGCGCCGCTGCCGGGCGGTTGCTCTTCGTAAAGAATGCCCAGAGCGTTGAGCCTTCGCCTTCGCCGGTCTTCCACGGCCAGGGGCGCGTCCATCTCGAAGACATCGTAGTCGGGCAGGGCCGCGATGCGCGCGCTGTCCGCGCTGTACAGATCACACAGAAAGCCCAGTTCGAATTCGAGCCGGTTGAGGGTTTCGTCGTCGCGAACAATGACAAGAAACGGCGCCGGGAAGCGGCTCATGGCAGCGAAGATGAACAGGGGCATGCTCAACCCGGGCAGGCTGCCGATGCGAGCCGCGCCGAGAGTTGTCTGCGCCGTGTTCAGGGCGCGCGTCACGGCCTCGTTGTCCAGGAAGCCCAGGGGATCGGGCCGCGCATTCACTGTGTTTTCCGCGTCGCGGTTCATGGAATCAAGGGTTCAGGGCATGGCGCGCAAAATACCGCGCCGGCTCATGGGGCCGGAGTGGAAAGGATGCGGCGCGCGCACGCGATGTCCTGGTGGATATTGTGCTTGAGTTCTTCTATGGAATCGAATTTTTTCTGCTCACGGATAAATGCCGCGGGTTCGATCGAGATGATCTGGTCGTAGAGGTCCGGGGATGCGTCGAGAATATGCGCCTCCAGAGCCAGGGTTCCGGTGTTGTCCACCGTGGGGCGCACGCCGATGCTGAATACCGCTGGGCTTTCGCTGTTTTCGTAGCGCACACGCGCGGCGTACACGCCGTCCGGGGGCAGCAGTTTATTGGCCGTGGCTTCGAGATTGGCTGTAGGCACGCCGATGGTGCGGCCGAGCCGGTTGCCGCGCACGACCGGACCGGTGATGGAATATGGACGGCCCAGCATGGCCGCGGCGCCCGAAAAATCGCAGTCAAGAATCTTGCGGCGCACCGCGGAACTGCTCACCACTTCGCCCTGCACGGTCACGGGATCGAGGACCTGAACCTTGAATGTGTGGCGGCGTCCCTGGTCGCGCAGCAGGGCCGCGTCTCCGCGCCGCTTGTGGCCGAAGCCTACATCGTGTCCCGCCACCACGGCCCCGGCGTTGAGTTTCTCGACCAGGATGCGGCTTACAAACTCCTCGGCCTCCACGCGCTGCATTTCGGAATCGAACGGCAGCAACAGAACCCAGTCCAGTCCGGTTTGTTCGAGCAAATCGAGTTTCTCTTCGAGCGGGGTGATGAGGCATCTCGCGTCCGGTTCCGGACAGAAGGCCAGCACCGGGCAGGGCGCAAAGGTGATAAGGCCCGCGGAGCCGCAGTCCGCGCCCTTGCGTTCCACGACCTTGCGTATGATCTTGCGGTGTGCGATATGCACTCCGTCGAAACAGCCCAGGGTCAGGGCTGCGGGCAGGGGGCCGGGTTTGGGGATTTTTTCGATGCGTCTGTAAATGTCCATGCGTGTGTCCGCGGCGCACCGCGCGCCGGAATTTCCGTTCAGATACCGGACTTAGTATAAGGACGAATCCGAGGCCTCGTCCAGAGCCGAAGGGGGGATGAGCAGGCCCGGCGCGGATTGCGGAGTGACGGCTTGCGGGGTCACGGCGCGCGCGGCCGTGAAAATGCCGGATGCGGAGCGCAGCAGAAACGATGTCGTGGCCACGGCGCCCAGAGCCGCGGCGATGTCCTCGGCAAGGGAGCGCACATAGGTGCCGCTGCCGCATTGCGTGTCGAGGAGCGCGGCGGTGCGGCCGTTGCGCGTGTGCACGTCCACCAGTTCAAGGCTGTGGATGGTCACCTGCCGCGGCGGGCGCTCCACGGTTTCGCCCTTGAACGCGGCTTTGTACAGGCGGCGGCCGTGAACCTTGATGGCGGACGCCATGGGCGGCGTCTGCATGATTTCGCCCCTGAAGCGTGGCAGCACAGCCTCGATTTCGGAAGCCTGAAATTCCGCGGGAATGCTTTCGAGCAACTTCCCCTGTGCATCGCCCGTGTCTGTTTTCAGGCCGAAGAGCATTTCGAAACGGTAGCGCTTGCGGCCCTGCATCACGCGGCTGCTGTGCTTTGTGGCGCCGTTGAGCAGGATCACCAGCACGCCGCACGCCGCAGGGTCCAGTGTGCCGCCGTGTCCGGCTTTGCGCGCGTTCAGCCGCCGTTTCACGAACGCCACCACATCGTGCGAGGTCATGCCCACGGGCTTGAACACATTGAGAAATCCGCTTTGCTCAAACGGCTCCATGGCGCGGAGCGTCCTCCAATGATTCTTGTGTGCAAAAGCGTCACGCGGAAAAGATGTCGAGGGCCTCGCCGTCGGCGGAAGGCATTTCCCGCTCGAACATGGACGCGATGGTGGGCGCGATGTCAATGATGCGCGCCGAGGGCAGTGCGCCGGGGGCGATGTCCGGGCCGGAAAACGCGAGGGGCACGGCGATGTCCTCGGCCGTGAAAGAGCCGTGGTTGCCGAGGTGGTCGCTGTCGCTGAAATACCAGCCCCCGCGGTCGTAATCCAGAATGGCCACGATGTCCGGGCCGCGGCGCTCGTGCTCGATGCCCGCGATGAGCGCGGGCGCGTCGGGGTAGCGGTCCCTCGCGAACGCGAACCGCTCCAGAGTGGTGATGAATCCGCCGGCCGCGCCGTCCGGC
>JAGUYV010000261.1 GCA_020061125.1 bacterium
CAGATACTGCGCGGAAAAGCCCAGGGGGGCGTGGCGCAGGGCGCATTCCACGACCAGAACATCAGGCCATGCCTGGCGCACGGTGAAGGGGCCGGACCGCGCGGGCAGAGGTCCCGCGGACGCGGCGCCGTAAATGTACAGCTCCACGCCCCTGTCCGTGCTGAAGAGCCGGAAGGGCGCTTTGCGGTCCAGGGCGATCTGCAGGGTGTGGCGGCGCTTGTCCGGCAGCAGGGCCGCGGACCGGAGCCGGGCGTCGGCTCCGAAACCCGCTCCGGGCGAGAAGTCCAGCAATTCCCCGTAAACCCAGGCGTGGAACGCGCGGCTAAGCTCCACCCGGAACCAGTTGCCCTGCCGGCCCACGAGTTTGAGCCTCACGCCGCGCGGGAGCATGCCCAGGCGGGTGCGGTCGGACGCCGCGGGCAGCGTGTTGGTGGGGTCGCTGCGCAGAAGCGCAAAATCGCTGAACACCGCGGCGAACGCGGGCGCGTCCCATGAGGGGTTGAGAAATTCAGGGCCAGGGATTGGCGGCAGTAGCCTGTCCTGTGAAAACCGCGCCGCGCTCCAGCCCGGAACCCAGCCCTGGACTCCGTTGCGCAGTTGCACGCGCAGCCAGCCGCGGGACTCGTCCAGATATTGCATCACGCTGCCCCGGTGCACCCGGATGTCCAGGCTGGAGCCGCCGGGCGCATCATACACCCCGGCTTCCAGCGCCGTCACGCGCACCAGGTCTCCAGCGTGCGCCGCAATTGAAAGCAGCGCGGCAAACAGAATTGTGAAGATTGCAGAGCGCTTCATCGTTGTAACAGTATTATCCCCATTTTCCGCAATTCCGTTTCAATGCGGCAAGAAATGCCCGGCAGGGTCAGAACACGCGCCAGGCCAGGGGCGCGTCCGGGACCGCGCGGCGCAGGGTCAGAAACAGGATAAGCTCCTCGCTGTTCAGCGAAAAGGGCAGGGCCGCGGTGCGCGCCGGGGGCGCGCAGTGAATGGCCAGGCTGTGGCCCGTAATCACCTCGGGCGTGGTGATGTCGCAAACCAGGCCCTGTTCCGCCAGGCGCGCGATGGCGTTGCCCGAGGCCATGTTGATGAACTCGCGCAGCAGGCTCCTCACCTCGTCGTTGACATGTGAAACGCCGCGCGCGCCGCCGTAGGCCGTGGCGATGCCCATGGCCGTTTTCTCGTGCAGGCCCACGGCCATCACGCCCTCGACCGCGCCGGTGATTCCCACCCGCGCCACCACGCCACGGCCCACGGCCAGGGGATACTCCGTGTGCGCCGCGGGTTTGCCCCACTGCGGCCGCGCAGAAAAATTCATTTCCAGCACATAGCCCACGGCTTTGGCGAACGGGGTGATGAAATCCATGAAAGCCTTTTTGCGTCCGCGGCGTTGTGCATATTCCGGGTCCGGCGCGCCGCGGATTCCCGATAGGCTCTAATAATAAGAGAGCAAGCCGGGGTTGGCAAATCGCGCGGACCGGGGAAACCAAGGTTGTTCCTCATGCGCAATCCAGGCGGTGTTTGCCAACCCCGGCGCCATGATGCGCGTGGAAACGACTGTATGACTAACCGATCCTGTCCCGCCTCTTATGGGCGTTATCAACAATTTATCGCGTCCCGCAAGCTGAAGGAGTAAATTCAGTCCATTTGGTGCCGCTCCCACGACCGAAATTGCTTTTGAGCTTTTCATTCCAAAGATGGCTGGAATCCATGGCCATGCCGATAACGGCGATTGCATCGAGGCCGTCAGTCAATAGAACCGCCCAAACTTGAAGGCCGGAAACAATCACAACCGCCGGAAGCGCTCATCGCTCCTTCCAGCCTGTGGATTCCAGCCGAATGCATGCTGGAATGACACCCATTCCGTGATTTCCAGAAATACGCCGCGCATTATGAACAGAGCCGGGATATTCTTCACTCGTGGCGCGCTGGGGCGGCGCGAGACATGCGATCACGCAACAGAACGGAACTGCGCTCACAGTGAAATTCATTCAAGCCGTTTAACGATGATCAAGCCCAATCCCGTTCTCTTAATCCGTCTTTCCGGTCAGAGGACCGGAATCCAGGGGACAGGATGTCGAGGGAAAGAGACTTTTGGGCCGGGCAGGGATTTTCTTAAATGAACGGTATTGTGTGATCAAGCAGCGTTTGCGCCAAGTTGTTCATCGAGCAGGTTGAGTACGGAGCGCGGCAGGTCGTGGGCCAGGGTTGCGGCGCGCAGGTTGGATTGCTCCTGGAGCTGGGCTTTGACCATTTCCGTGGTCTCCTGGGCCATGTCCGCGTCCTCGATGGTTGAGCGTCCGTTTTCGGTTCCAAGGCTCTGGGCCATCATGTCGTCCAGGGTATGTTCGAGGCGCTTGCTAACAGTTCCTATCTCCGCGCGTTTGGCGGACACTTTCTCGATAGCCGCGTCTATCTTCCCGATGGCCGCCCACGCACCATCTGTGCGGGTCAGCGTCACGCCCCACACACCGAGAGAGCCGCTGCCCATGTCTTCAAGAACCACGCTGACCCGGTTGTCGCTTTGATTGTCAGGCCCCACCTGGAGCATCTGCTCGTCCGTTACATCGGCGAAGATGACATGAGAACTTGGGAATCCTACAAATGTCCAATCAGAATATGCTACTGTATTCCCATTTCCGCTGGATTCCACGTCTAAAACCAATGGTAATGCATTGATAGTTGCTTTGTTTACTTCTCCATCTTCGACATTTAGTATGTAAATGTTTTGATTGTAAACATACGTCAAATAATTCCCAGCTAGGCCATACACACCACTGATACCTGTTAACGAGCGGATGTTTTTCACTTCTGTTCCGTTGTATTTTGCCCCAACAAAACCATTAGCTGTTTCGTGGAAATAAATTCTTTCTCCATCTCGTGAAAGGCTGGTGCCGGATGTCAAAACACCGTTAATCTGATAATTCACTTTACTTGCCAAATCGATTACATGAGCAAAACCATCACTGTACGCAATTCTTTTTCCGGTATCATCAACCGAAATATCCTGTTCAATTACGAATGGTGTAAAAGTCAGCTGTGTTTTATTGTTGCCATCAAAATCAATCATAAAAATATCATTATTCTGTTCGAAAACCACCTTTTCTCCATTTCCTGAAAATGTGTACCACTGATAGTTATTGTCTAAATAAGTGATTTGCCCATCAGTTGTATTATATGACATAAGATTGCCATTAGATGAATAAATGACTCTTGTTCCATCATTTGAAACAGAATCTCTACCGATCATTTCGACATCAGAACTATTCGTAATTCTTTTCGCATTAGTGCCATCAGCATTGGCCACATAAAGGTCAAAAGAACCATCCCATTTCGTGTAGGCAATTGTGCTGCCATCACCTGAGAGAGATATGTAACTCGTATTAGCAATCGTTATTCTATTTGATGATTTCTGATAATCCCCATTTACATACAACAAATCTTTGGTGTTGTATTTTGTAGAATCTGATACCTGGTCAATTGCCTCTCTTAATGCATCTGACTCATTCTGTAATTTCTGCCTGTCGGACAGAGTCAGCGTGGCTTCGTTAGCCGCGCGCACCGCGAGTTCCTTCATGCGCATGAGCATGTCCTGGATTTCGGCCAGGCCCGCATCCATGGTGTTGATGAGCTTGATGCCGTCCTGGATGTTGCCCGCAGCCTGGCGCATGCCACGGATTCGCGCTTTCATGCCCGAACTGATGCCCAGGCCGCTGGGGTCGTCCGCCCCCTTGTTTATCCGCAATCCGGATGACAACCGCTCCACGGCATTGCTCCCAGAGCGCGCTATCTGGCGGTTCCAGTTCAACGCTTTCTGCGCGGCTGTGTTGGTGACGAAACTCATTGCCGTATGCTTTCTTTTCGTGAATTGTAAAAGCCTTCTGTTTACCATATCGTCTCACTTAAAGTAAAACTTTAATTGGCGGGATATATTTACTCTCTGTTAAGAGACCTTGCGGGGCGGCGGGCAGACTGTTTTTGCCGCAGGCGGACGGGTCTGTTCATGCGTTTTTCCGCATTCCAGAGCGCCCCGGCAATCATGGGCGGACGGTTCACCCATGAAAAATTTCAAAATATTTTCCCAAACTGTGGCCGGAATCATTATACTGTAATTAACCGACCGGTTGGTATAGACCAACCGGAAAGCTGAAACAGTGTCAAGGGGGCGGGCATGCAGGCAGCCGGGGCGGAAGAACAAAACACACAGGCCGGACGGCCGAGCGTCAAGGCCGCCATCGAGCAGGCCGCGGCGCGCCTGTTCGCGGAGCAGGGGTTCGGCGCGACCGGGGTGCAGCAGATCGTGGATGCGGCCGGCGTGAACAAGGCCATGCTGTACTACTATTTCCGGGGCAAGGAGCCGCTGTACGATGCGCTCATCGGCCAGGGCCTGGCCCTGCTGCAGAGCGCGGTGTGCGTGGCCGAGCAGGACCTGAATCTGCCCGTTGACAAGCGCCTGAAACGGTTTCTCGCCACTTACCTGTCCCTGGTGGCCGGGAATCCGGATCTGGCGCAGATCATTTACCGCGAAGCGCTGCGCGTGGGCGAGCACGAGCGCCCCGCGGCCGTGGAGCAGTTCCGCGAATGCGTGCGCAGGCTGGCCGCGGTCCTGGAATCCTGCGCCGGGGAGCTGGACACGGACACGGATTTCACGCTGGCCGCGTACTCGCTCTTCGGCATGGCCAACATGTTCATCCAGCGGTATGTGGTCACGCGCGAGGCTCTAGATGTGGCGCCGCTGGTGGAGCATATCGCGGATCTGTTTCTGTACGGCGCGGGCGCGAAGAACTATTAACAAAAGGAGTTGACATAAAACAACATTAGAACAGCAGGGCGGAATCGAATCATCGGGTGAACCGGTTCGGGAGCGGGCGGTCAGGGAAGCACGGGGTATCAGGGGTGAGCGCGGCGCGGCGCGCCGCGAGGGGAAATCCAAGAGATCCGGGGGTGATCCCGATGAAGCCATGTCTTATCGTCATCATGGCGGCGGCGCTGCTGGCGCGCGCGGGGTGGGTGTGTCCCGCGCACGCGGCGCCGC
>JAGUYV010000323.1 GCA_020061125.1 bacterium
AGGCCGAGCGCGGCGCGCGCCGCGCCCAGGGCCGCGGCCGGAACCTGCTCGATCGGAGACACCCCGAAATGCGTGCGCCCGCGGGGCATGACCAGCATGTCTGCGCTCAAAAAATTCAGGCGCGCGCCGAAGAACTCGAATACGGCCGCGCTCACTTTGTCAGTAGAAACATTCTCCGCGATGATCTCGCACAACAGCAGCGGCTCGGGGCCGAACGGGGCCATGATGCGGTGATCCAGGCGCAGGCCGCCGCGCTGGATGATCTTTCGGAAATAGAATGCGCCGAAAATGCGGCGGTAACCGCGCGCGGGCGCGCCGGGCGCATACAGATCCGTCCACGCCGCTCCGTCCCGGAGTTGCGCCAAGGCAATTCCGCCGCCCGGACACAATGCCCCCGGATCGCGGTGCGTGATCCATTGCAGTCCCCGGCTGGACTCCAGGACCTGCACCTCGCCCCGGTTCGTGCAAATCGCGTTAAAGAAATCGTTGCCGATCTGGTGCCAGTGCAGGCGCGACGGCCCGTGCGTGGTGAACGCCGCGGCGCGCGCATCGTTGTCCTGATCGCAGGTGTATTCATACGCGGGCAGCCCGCATTCATCCGTGAGCCAGGATCCGAACGCACCCCCGGACCCTGCTTCTGCGTAATTTTTGGCGTTTCCCATATCCCGCCATTATATCGCATATCACGCGGGCCGTTCCATGAACTCCCGCGCTGTGCTATGATCAATAATCCAGACTATGAATCGTTGCGCGGGAGGGTCTTTGGCCATGACGCCGGAACAGGAACAGAGCTACCAGGCATTTCAGAAAGTCGCCGGGCTGTTTTACAACACATTTATTGACACCAGCATCCAGAACCCGCATTTTGTGCCGGACGAAGGGCCTTTCGTGCTCGTGGCCAACCACCGCAGCGACCTGGATCCTTTTCTGCTCATCGTGAACATCAAACGCGTGATCAACTGGCTCGGGGCCAGTTACTTGTGGAACATCCCCGGGTCGCGCCAACTCATGAACATTCTGGGCGCCATCCCCGTGTCCAAGTACCAGAGCGAAATCGAGCGCGCGTTCGATACGGCGGTTGGGCAACTCGAAAAGGGCCAGGGCGTGGGCCTGTTTCCCGAGGGCTGGGATTACATATCGAAGAACCAGTTCGACTGGAGCGTGGGCGAATTCAACACAGGGTTCGCACGCATCGCCATGCGCGCGGGCGCGCCTGTGGTGCCCGTGGCCCTGCAGGGGTTCAGCGAGCGGCGCGGCCGTCAGCCATTCCCCCCGTTCATGCGCAAAATTCTGGACTACCCCATCGAAATGCAGTACATCAAGGACCGGTGCGTATATAAAAAGCTGCACATCAATGTGGGCCGGCCCATGGCCCCGCCCACGGGCGCGAATGTCAATGACCGTGACGCGGTGCGCGAGTTCACGCACCAGGTGAACATGAAGGTCATCGAGCTGTACGACGAGTTCCCCACGGCGCCGGGTTTCGAGGGCGTGCGCCGCGAGCCTGCCGGCCCGCGCGTGGAAACCGACCCGCAGAAGGTCGAAGCCGAGGAACTCGAAGACGCGGGACTGGAAAGCTGACCGGAGGCGACGCGTGGAACAGGAATTCACCGGAACACAGAATTACATTACATCCCAGGCCCTGCGCGAGGTGGTGAATGCGGCCGTGGCCCTGCAGCGTCCCCTGCTGGTCAAGGGCGAACCCGGAACCGGCAAAACCCTGCTCGCAACGGCCATCGCCGAGGACCTGGGCAAACCCCTCATCAAGTGGCACATCAAATCCACCACCAAGGCCCGCGACGGCCTCTATGTCTACGACACCGTGCAGCGCCTGCACGACAGCCGCTTCCAGGACCACGATGTCAGCGACATCAAGCACTACATCCGGCTGGGCCAGCTCGGACAGGCCTTCACCGCGCCCGGACAGGTCGTGCTGCTCATTGACGAAATTGACAAGGCCGATCTGGAGTTCCCCAACGATCTGCTGAACGAACTCGACGAAATGTCGTTCCACATCCACGAAACCGGCGAGACCGTGTCCGCGCTCCAGCGGCCCATCGTGCTCATCACCAGCAACAATGAAAAGGAACTGCCGGACGCATTCCTGCGGCGCTGCCTGTTCCACTACATCGAATTTCCAGACGAGGAACTGATGCGCGACATTGTGCGCGTGCACCACCCGGACATTCAAGACACGCTGCTCAAAGCGGCCATGGAGCGGTTCTATGAACTGCGCGCCATGGACGGCCTTCGCAAAAAGCCCTCCACCAGCGAACTCATTGACTGGATGCAGGCGCTCATGATCGGCGGCGTCAGCCCCGAGGATCTGCACGCGCGCATCCCCTTCCTGGGCGTACTTCTCAAAAAAGAACAGGATACGGAGGCCGTGCTTTCGGAAACGCGCCCGAGGCGTTGAACCGCTGCGCCACAGGTTTATTTTCGAGCACCGGTTCCCCGTTGCGTGCAGGCGTCACATATAATGGGGAAAGAATCCAATGCCGGCGCGCACACCGCCGCGAGGAGGCGCTCCCATGGCAAAGTATCTGGTTCGGCTTATGGACGGCAGCAACCTTCCCCTGCTGGATGAAAGCAAGGGCGACATCATCGGCATGAAAGACCCGCGAATGCTGTTCGTGCGCAGCGTTTCCCAGAAAAAGAATGTGCGCGTGCCCTGGACAAGCGTTCTGAAGATCGAGGAAATGCTGGACGACACCAAAGCGCCCGCGGACAGCGGCGACGGCGAATCCGGGCCGGCATAGCAAACACCGCGAAACAACTCTCACAACACAACAAATTTACCTGTTGTCAGACAGAGGGATTTATAATGCCTGCGGTGCGGGCTGCACGGCCGCGAGCAAGGCGCGCGCGCGCGCCGCAAAGGTTTGATTAATCTGCGCGGCCTGGGCTGCGGCGCCGTTCGCGAGAATCAGAGAGCGCGCCAGGGCCGCGGATTCGGCGGCCACATCCGCATCGCCCAGGCCCGAGGCCACGGCCGACACCCGAGTCACGGCTTCGTGAAGCATGTCCGCCTGGATTTTGAATATCTTCAGATTCACGCCTATCTGTTCGCGCATAAGCGCGAGGGCCTCGAGCGCCTTGTCCGCCTGGTCAATGGCTTCGAGCGCGCCGCTCTGCGAGGCCAGGCTCAACTGGCTGATGCCCAGCCCGCCCGTGCGCGCGTCCGCATAATACACGCCGATCCGGTCCTCGTCCGCGCTGCCCGCGCCGGCCTGCACCTGGGATTCCTTGTAGGTTACGGCCAGGTCGTTGTACACCGCGCCCCCGGCGCTTTCATACACAATGGCATTGCCGTTCGGCGACACATCGGCATAGTCCGCGCCGGGCACGGTTCCGGTGACCAGGCTTTCGTCGCGGGTGAGGAAGTCGTAGTAATAGATCGCGCCCCCGCGCGTGTACAGCACGGCGCCTCCCGAGGGCAGAAACGCGGGGTTGTCTCCGGTCACGGCCGCGCCCGCGCTTGTGAGCAACTGGGACTCATTGCCGGAAAGATCCGAATACCAGATGTCGCCCGCGCGGGTGAAAAAGACCTGGTCCTCGCGAGGATGCCACACCGGGCTTTGCCCGTTGGCGGTCAGGAAAACGGGCGTTCCGGTCGTTCCGCCGGTGCATGCTCCGCCGCTCATTTGAATGTAATAGATGTCGCCGTCGCGGTTCCAGGCAATGTATTTCTCATCGGCGCTCCATGTGGGATCCGAGTCGTCGCTCGCGTCGTTTGTCAACGCGGTTACAGTTCCGCCTGACGCGATGAAAATGTCTGACACCCAGGGATCCGCGGCGCTGGTGTACCAGGTGTTGCGGTTGGAGGCGAACACAATGCCGCCGCCGCCCCAGTCGGGATCGCGGTCTTCATAACAGATTGCGGCCAGGGGCAGATAGGGATTCGCGTCGTCGGCGCCAGGCGCGCCGGGGCCGCCGTCTATGTACCAGGGATACTTGTCGCCGTCCGCGTCAATTGAGTTGTCAAACGGCACCAGCGGGTTCGTCGGATCCTGGTCGAAAAGCGGATGATCCGCGAATCCGTCGCCGTCCGCGTCGCCGGGATTGAGGCCGGGAATGGTGTTGTTGCCTGGAGCGGGATCAAAAATGTCCGGGATGCCGTCGTTGTCGGTGTCAACATTGGTTGGGTACTGGTTGTCTCCGGGCACGGGGTCGAACAGGCCGCCCGCATCGTCTGGATATCCGTCTCCGTCCGCGTCGGTGTTTGTGGGGTAATTCGGGTTGGCTGGCAGGGGATCGAAAATATCGAAAATGCCGTCGCCGTCGGAATCCACATTGTCGTTGACTCCGGGCTGGGGATCCAGGGCGTCGGGGATGGTGTCACCGTCGCCGTCCGGGGGGTTGAGCGGATAGAGCGGGTCCGTGGGATTGTAGTCAAAAAAATCGAGAACGCCGTCACCGTCCGTGTCCGGGTTGTCCGGGAAGTTCGGATTGGCGGGCCAGAAGTCGTAGAAATCAATGATGCTGTCGCCGTCCGTGTCCAGGGGCGCGGCGTTGTGCGCTGCCGGGTTTGTGTCCCAGGGATCGTAGAAATCAATGTACCCGTCGGCGTCGGTGTCCGGGGGCGCGCCGCCGGGGTTGAGGGGGTCGCCGTCGTCCGGATCCATGGCCGTTGGCCAGCCGTCGCCATCGCCGTCCTGAAAGCTGGCGGCGTTCACCAGCGGATCGCCGGGGCTGGGATCGTAGATGTCAATCTCTCCGTCGCCGTCGCTGTCCGGCGGATTTTTTGGCAGATTGGGATCTCCGCCCCACCCGTCCCACGAATTGATGATGCCATCGCCGTCCGTGTCCGGTGCAAGCGGGTAATTGGGGTTGTTGCTGAAGTCGCTTGCGCCCTTGCGATCGTAGTAGTCAATCACACCGTCGCCGTCGCTGTCCTTGAGCGGATCCGGTGAGTATGGATTGGAATCGTCGGGGTCCATCCAGGGGTGGTCCACGAAGCCGTCGCCGTCCGCGTCCACATTTGTCGGGGTGGAGGGGTCAGTGTCATCGGCGTCTATCCAGGGATGGTTGATGTACCCGTCGCCGTCCGTATCCGCGAAGGTTCCGGGCAGGAGCGGGTCCGCGGGAAACGGATCAATGGGATCGGGCCATCCGTCGCCGTCCGTATCCGGCGCGCCGGGATACAGATTATTTCCGTCGTACTGGTCGGACAGAGGATGATTGACGAACCCGTCGCCGTCCGAGTCGCCGGGCGCATTGGGCGGGTCCGGAGTCTGCATGGTTGTGGGGCCGGGGACGGGGGTGCGGCTCCAGATACGCCATGCGTTGGTGGCCGGGAAGCGGCTTGCGTGAACCGCGTCGGATTCATAGGCCACGAGCGTGCCGCCCGCGTTCCAGGTGGGGTGCAGACCCGGGGTGATCACGGCCGTGCTGTTCGAGGCCTCGATTTTTTCGATGCGGTTGCCTTTTAGGATGTACTTGTTATTGAATGTTGTGGATTCGGCGATGTCGTTGATGAGGGCTTTGAGGCCCTGGGCTTCGATGTTGATGCGAGTGCGGTCCTCGCAGGTATCGGCGAGCGTAGCTTCATTGGAAGCGCGCAAAGCGAGGTCACGGATCTGGAGAACCGCGTCCGTGACCTCGATGAGCGCTGCGTCCTGAATCTGCGCCAAGCTGATGGCGCCCTGCACATTTTCGATGGCCTGCCGCATGGCGCGCATTTGCGCGCGGGCGGCGTTCAGCCGTTGAAGATCCGAGGGCGCATCAGCGGCTTTGTTGATGCGCAGGCCGGTGCTCAACCGCTGCATGCTGACGCTTACGGCATCGCCGTTGCGCCGCAGCCATTGCCGGTGCAGCAGAGAGCCTGCATGAAATTCCACTGACGCCATAGGCCGTCCCTGAACCCTGGTGATCACCCTCCCTCGTGGAGGGTCCTGCGGGCGTCAGTGCTGCCTTTCACCCTAGCTGCATTCGGAGATGCGCCGGGGGCCGGACCGCGTGCTTCCCGATGGAAGTCAGGCGGAAATCCGCGCGAATGCTTTTACAATTTCAGCAACTCCTCCAACAAGAGCCGCGCTGTGAGGACGGCCGCCCCGCGCCGTGCGCGGCGCGATTCCGGCGGCCCCGGGGTCTCCGTGTGTTTGAGATCTCCGTTTCTCGACAGCAGTCCCGCGCGCATCCGTGCGCGCGTGCGCTTGCGCGATGCCTGTGCGCAGCAATCGCCCCCGGCCGGGGACGCAGAGCCTTGCCCGGTGACACGCACGCCATGCGCGGTTTGCCCGATACGCCGCGGCCGCGTGTTTGCGCATAAGCATTCTGTTTGCAAACGCGCAAAAGTCACCAATGAGTAGTCATTTGGATGTGGGAAAAGGCTCGAACCGGGTTCCGTGGCTCCGGCGGGCGGCTGACCCGCTGCGGAAAATCCGGCGTGCGCATATTCATCAACTGCTTCAACTTAACCATAAATAGCGGATTCTGTCAAGCGTCCGGCAAAATATTTTTCACCATGGATACTGGCGATCTTCGAACATCCGCGCCCGCGCTCATCCCGCACCATTGAAAAAGGGACCCCGGCTGTCCGGGGTCCCCGAAAGGTCTGAATTCAAGCCGCCTCAATCGCGGGTTACTTCTTGGCGTTCAAGTGCTTGTACTTGGGAAGATAGCGCACGGGCATGTTGAGCGCATCGCGGCGGAACGGCTCGGCGAGCACTTCCTTGCCGCCCTGGATAACCGCCTCGATGACCACGGGCTTGTCCAGCTTCACGGCTTGCTTCACGATGTCGCCCACGAGTTTGTAATCCTCGACCTTGTAGCCCACGGCGCCCATGTCGGTGGCGAGCTGCGCGTAGCTCGGGTTCTCGCGAAGGTTCGCGCCCACGAACCGGTTGTTGTAGTAATCAATCTGGTTCTTCTTCTCCGCGCCCCACTCGTAGTTCTGGAACACCACGGCGATGACGGGGATCTTCTCGCGCACAGCGGTCATGACCTCGGAAAGGCCGGAGATGCCGTATGCGCCGTCGCCCTGGAGCGCGAACACGGGCTTGTCCGGGCGGCCGAGCTTGCAGCCCATGGCCGCGCCGTACGCGAACCCGCAGTTGCCCCACGACAGCGCGCTGATGTGCTGGCGCACATCCGTGAACTTGAGGTAGCTGTTGCACATGGACGAGGTGTTGCCGATGTCCGTGGCCACGATCGAGCCTTTGGGCATGGCCGCGGTCAGCTCGCGCAGCAGGCGGCGCGGGGTCATGAGCGCGTTCGTGCTGCTGGACCACCCCGTAAGCTCCTTGTCCCACTTGGCGTTCTCTTTGGCGATCTCGTCCAGGCGCTTGGCGTTGGGCTTGAGGCCCTTCTTGATTTTCTTGATTTCCGCCAGCACGGCCGCCGCGAACTCTTTGGAGTCGGCCAGGACGCCGTGCTCGACCTTCATGCTGATGCCCAGCACCTTGTGGTCAATGTCCACCTGGATGACCTTCGCGTTCTTGGGCCAGTATACCATGTCGTACTGGGGCAGAGTGCCGAAAGGCCCGAGGCGGCAGCCCAGGGCCAGCACCACATCCGCCTTCTTGATGGTGCGCATGGCGGCCTTGGAGCCGCAGTAGCCGATCGGCCCCACGGCCAGCGGATGGCTCTGGGGGAACGAATCATTGTGCAGATACGAGTTCACCACGGGCGCGGTGAGATATTCGGCCAGCGCTTTGGTTTCCTTGAGCGCATCGCCCATGGACACGCCGCCGCCCGCCAGAATCACGGGATACTTGGCGCCGGCCAGCAGTTTCGCCGCGGCCGCGACCTGGCTCATGGCGCCGGGGCCGCGCAGCACATCCTGGGTCTTGTAAATCTCGTCGTTGCACTCGCCGTAGAAATAATCGCGGGGGATGTTCAATTGCGTGGGGCCGCACTCGGCCTTGGCCATATAGAACGCGCGGCGCGCGAGTTCGGCCATGCGGTCCGGCCGGTTCACGCGCACGCCGTACTTCACGCTGCGCTCGAACATGGGCATCTGATCGAGTTCCTGGAACCCGCCGGTGCCGATGCCCTTGGAGCCGGTCTCCGGGGTGATGGCCACCACCGGGGAGTGCGCCCAGAACGCGGCGGTCATGGCGGACACGAAATTGGCGGCGCCGG
>JAGUYV010000462.1 GCA_020061125.1 bacterium
CTGGATGGCGTCGCTCGAAGCCGAGTCCTCGGGCGCATGGGCCAAATCCGGGTATGTGGATGTCACTATCAGCGGTAATTCGTTAACCGCCGTTGACACATCTGCGATGCTGTCCAGCACCTCATACACCACACAAACCAATAATCTGACATTGTCGTACTACGACAACGGAACCTTCCTTGTCAGCCAGAACCCGTATTACTACGGCGTGTTCAACAATAGCGGCATCGGCGGCATGGTGTCATTCAGCCCCACCGACGCCGGGATCATGATATTCGCGCCCAAGTGCATGTCCTGCACCGCAAGCTCCATTGCGGGCACATATTACTCCGTGACACTGGGAATCGAGTCGAACCTGAATTTCTACAACTACTTCGTGGAAACCACAATCAACACCGACGGCACTTACTCTTATTCGGGATACATGTCCAACCAGACCGGAGCTTACATGACCCCCACCTCCGGCTCCGGCACCTACTCCCTCACGGGTAACGGGACCTTCATCATGGACAGCGATTCCGGCCAGTACATGGGCATGATCGGCGCAGACGGCGATGTGCTCCTGTACGCCAAGTACGGAACCGGTGGCCGCGAGATCAACTACATGATCCGCAAAGGTTCGAGCGTGAGCTTGAGCACCGCCGCCGGCCCGTTCTACGGCCTGTTCTTCGAAAAGAACGACACCACACCGTACTTCAAGAGCACACTGTCCTACATGGATGTGGGATCGGATGGCTTCATGCAAATGCTCGACCGGTCGGGATTTGCCTACGCCGACGCCGAAACAGAAACCATCACCGTTGACTCCAGCGGACGCATCGCCACGGATCCGGACACCATCCCGGCCGTCAGCAGCGACGCAACCCTGGGCGTGGTCACGGACATGAATCCATCGGACATGCTCGGCGGGGGATTCTTCTTCCGCATACCGTAATCGTTTCAGTAAGTTCAAGCAGCGCCCCGCCCTCCGGACCCCAAAAGCCCGGGGGGCGTTTTCTTTGCGCGCCGGGCGCGGCTGTGCTACAATGAAATATGCAAAAGGACCCGAACGCCAGAGCGGGAGACAACGGCGCATGGACATGAAATCCATCCTCGCGCAAAGCGGCTTGTTCGAGGATGTTCCCAGACAGACCTTTTCCTTCATCGTGGAAAACTGCGAGCTTATTGACTGCGAAGACGGCGAGATCATCTTTGTGGAGGATGACACCGAACCGCGCGGCATGTACATCGTGGTCTCGGGCGAAGTCATCATCACAACCGAAGTGGAAGCCGGAAAAGAACAGCACGCCCCCGGGCAGCAGAACTATTTCCTCACACGGCTCGGGCCGCAGGATTCGTTCGGGGAAATGTCGCTCATTGACGGCGGACCGCGCAGCGCCACGGCCACGGCACAGGGGCCGACTTCCCTGTGTTTCATTGCGGACGATGTGGTGCGCAAAACCGTGGACAGGGATCCCCGCGCGGCCTATTGTATCATGAGAAATGTGGGCGCCATCGTTTGCAGGCGCCTGCGCGAATCCGACTTCGCGGTCAAACACCTGCTTTGAGCCTTTTCACATGAAGCCCTGGACAATCCTCTCTTCTCAAAATGTCTTCGATTCCTTCTGGGTTAAAATACGCAAAGACGCCGTGCGCCTGGCCAACGGCAGGGAACTCGACGATTTCTATGTAATCGAGCGCCGCGACTTTTCCGTGATCTTCGGCCTTACTCACGACAACCGGGTTCCGCTCGTGCGCCAGTACAAGCACGGGGTCCGGGACTTCATGCTCGAACTGCCCGCCGGGTTCATCGAGGACAACGAAGACCCCGCGCACGCCGCGCGCCGCGAGTTCACCGAGGAAACCGGCTTCACCGCACAGTCGTTCGAACCCCTGGGAAAGCTCTTGGTCGGCCCTTCCAACATGAACCACACGGCCTACGCTTTCCTGGCCCGAAACGCCGAGGACACGGGCCGCCAGCGCCTGGACGACACCGAGGACATCGAGGTGGCGCTCACGCCCCTCGACGAGGTTCTCGACGCCGTGGCTTCGGGCCGCATCAACTGCATGACCTCCGTGGCCGTCACACACCTGGCCATGCAGCGCCTCCGAAACGGAAATTCCAACCCATGATTAAACAGGACAGACTCATTCAATCGTTTCTGGATCTCGTCACCATTGACAGCGAATCCGGCGACGAGCGCGCGATCTGCGATTACCTCAAAGAACAGTTGTCACTGTTCACCAATGACATTCTGGAAGACAACGCGGGCGCGTCCTTTGGCGGCAACGCGGGCAATGTCATCGCGTGCATCAAGGGAACCGCCCCCGCGCCACGCATCCTGCTGAACGCACACATGGATGTCATCGCCCCGGCCCGCGGCGTCAAACCCGTGCGCGAGGGATCCCTCATCCGCTCCGATGGAACCACCAACCTGGGAGCGGACGACAAGGCCGGCGTGGCCTGCATCCTCGAAACACTGCTCACAATGCGGGAAAACAATTTGCCGCACGGAGACCTTCTCATCATCTTCACCGTGTCCGAAGAAGTGCATCTCAAAGGTGCGCGCGCCCTGGATCCCGCCCTGCTTGACGCGGAATTCGGCTTCACCCTGGACAGCACGGGCCACGCCGGGGACATCATCACCAGTTCGCCCAGCCACGACTCCATCGCCGCGCGCGTGTTCGGCCGCGCCGCGCACGCGGGCATGGAACCTGAAAAAGGCACCAACGCCATCTGGGTCGCATCCCGCGCCATCGCGCGCATGAAGCTGGGCCGCATTGACGAGGAAACCACGGCCAACATCGGCATCATCAAGGGGGGCCGCGCGTCCAACATCGTGCCGGACCAGGTCGAGGTCACGGGCGAAGCGCGCAGCCGCAATCCCGGAAAACTGGACGCCCAGATCGCGCACATGAAGCAGTGCCTGGAATCCACGGCTGCGGAACTGGGCGCGCAGGCCAAAGTCGGCGTGCAGCGCGAGTACATGGGGTACAGCCTTCCAGAGACAAGCCCCGTGGTGGCGCACGCGGCGGCCGCGGCGCGCGCCATCGGTCTGCAGCCCGTGATCAAACCCTCGGGTGGAGGCAGCGACGCCAATGTGTTCAACGCCGCGGGTCTGCCCGTGGTCCCCATCGGCGCCGCCATGCAGAACCCGCACAGAACCGACGAGTTTCTGGATGTCAACGACCTCGCGGCCGTGGCACGGTTCACCCTGGCGCTGGTGCGCGCACAATAAAGGCGAGTTGCGATTTCACACCAATAAAACGAATCTTCATGAATTTGATTTGCTCGAATTCGTGTCCATTCGTGAACCTGTTTTTTCATCCATTCATAACGCACGGGAGAGCGCTCATGCCGGTACAATTCGCATTTCAGGAAGGGCTGATACCAGCCGGGGACGAGGAGTCCTTTTTCACAAGGCTGCGGGACTGGGGTTTCGACGCCGTGGAGGTGTGGGGCGAAAATCTTGATGCGCGCCTGGAGCGCGTGAAAACCGCCGCGCGAAACGCCGGGCTGCCCGTATGCGGCATCTGCCCCGGCGGGCGCGGCATCCGCGGCTCGCTGCTGCACGAGTCCGAATCGTCCCGCGCGCTGGCGCGCAAGGATATTTCCACCCTGCTGCATTGCGCCGCGGAACTCGGCGGCGCGGGCCTCAATGTGGTGCCGGAATTCGGCGCGGAAAAATTCATGGCCCTGCACCCGGACCATTCCGATCTGACAAAACGCAAGAAAATTTTTATCGAGGAACTCGCCCCCCTGGCCGCGGAGGCGGAAAAGCTCGGCGTGCAGATTCTGCTCGAACCCCTGAACCGCTACGAAGCCTTTTTCCTGCTCACCGTGGACCAGGCCGCGGGCCTGTGCCGCGAATCCGGCAGCCCGGCCGTGCGCATCCTCGCAGACCTGTTCCACATGAACATCGAGGACGCGGACATTCCCGCCACGCTCTCGCGCAACATCCGGCTCATCCCTTATTTGCACCTGGCCGATTCCAACCGCCTGCTGCCTGGCCACGGGCATACGGATTTCCGCGCCGCATTCGACGCGCTGAACAGATCCGGATTCTCGGGCGCTCTGTGCATGGAATGCGGCATCCCCGGCGACCCTGACAAAACCGTTCCGGCCGCCCTGCGCCATGTTCGCGCCCTGTGGGCCGAGGCGCAATACTGATTCCTCGTCCCGCACGCACGGCTCTCGCGAGTTCCTTCATTTTTTATTGTTGGGAACGAATGGCCATGTCTGTTCGAAACCCATGGTCGCTCCGGGGCCGGGGTCTTCGAGCAGATAAATTTTGTTGTCCAGAAACGCGTTGAATATCTCGGGGTCCAGATGGCCGTCCTTGACCTCGAAGCGCAGGATGTCGAGCGATTTTTCCACGGGCATGGCGGGTTTGTAGGGGCGGTCCTGCGCGGTAAGCGCGTCGTAGATGTCCACCAGCGCGAGGATCCGGGCCTGCACGGGGATTTTGCTCGCGCGCAGCTTGTGCGGATATCCGCTGCCGTCGAGTTTCTCGTGGTGCGAAGCGGCAATTTCGGGCACGCGCCGCAGGCGGCGGGTGAACGGGATCTGGCTCAAGATCTTGTATGTGCTTTCCACATGCGCGTTCATTATTTTGCGCTCGGCTTCGGTGAGGTTGCCGCGGCGCACCTTGAGGGCGGCTTTTTCCTGCGCCGTGAGCCAGGGCTGCCGGGTTCCGTCCGCGGCGGCGAACCGGCGTCGCGCGATCCGGTCCACGCGTTTCATGTCCTCGTCGTTCATGAAGCCTGGTTTGTCAATGCGCAACACAAAATCCAGTTCGTCCTGCGTTTCGCGAATCTCCTGCTCGGCTTTTTCGTCCAGCGCGCGGATCCGCTCTGGCGATGCATCAGTTTCCATGAGCCGGATTTTCTGTTCGAGGCTCTGTTTCTGTATGGATAGTTTTATGGCCTGGAACCGTTCGCACACCTGCGCGCGCTGGTTGGGGAAGAGCTTGTTTTCCTTGATGAGAATGTGCTCGCGCACGCCGATTTTGCCCACATCGTGGAGCCAGGCCGCGTATTCGAGTTCCTTGACTTCCTGCTCGGAAAAGCAGCCCATGGCGCGGGCCAGGGCCGTGGCGTACATGGCCACGCGGCGCGAGTGCCCTGCCGTGGCCGGATCGCGCTCGTCAATCGCGCTTGCGGAGTAGCGCACGAATGCGTCGAACAGGTCCGCCACTTCCTTGTACAACTGCGCGTTCTCGATGGACACCGCGGCCTGCGAGGCCAGGGACATAAGGATGTGCCGGTCCCGCTCGGAAAACGCCGTGACTTCGCCGTCCCGCATTTTGTTGATGAGCTGCACCGCGCCCGTGACTTCGCCCTGGTGGTTCACCATGGGCACGGTGAGCATGGACCGGGTGCGGTACCCGGATTTGCGGTCCACGCTCTTGTTGAATGTGTAGGGCCTGCTCTCCGGGATGCGGTACACATCCTTGATGTTGAGTTGCTTTCCGGTGAGAGCCACATAGCCCGCGATGCTCTGCTTGTTGATTGGCAGACGGATTTCCTTGATCTGCTTGTCGTCGGTCACATGGAAATAGAGTTCGTTTTTCTCCTGGTCCACGAGGTAGAGCGTGCCGCGATCCGCGTGAAGCAGGCGCTTGGCTTCGTCAATGATGCGCACCAGCAGGGCGTACAGGTCAATCTCCGAACTGATGGCCACGCCCACATCCAGGAGTTTGGAGGTGAGATTCTGCAACTCTTCGAGTTCGCGCTGCACCTCGGGCGTAGCCGCGCCCGCGCCGCGGAATTTTCGCGCAAAACTCTTGAGCCGATCCGTGTTCTCCTCGATGTTCTGTGTGTCCGGTTTTTGCGCCAACGCTGCCTCCGCCGCCCGTCCGTCAGTCCACGGACCTTATCACGGCGATTTCATTGCAGTCCGGATAGTTTACGCAGTTCACGCACTCGATCCAGATTTTCTTGGGAAGCTCATTCATGTCAACTGTCTTGAAGCCGAACTTTTCGAAATAACCGGGGATGAAGGTGAGCGCGAACACGCGGGTGACTTCAAGCTCGCGGGCCTCAACCATGGCTTCCTCGATGAGCGCGCGGCCCATGCCCATGCCCTGGTACTCGGGCGCCACGGACAGGGATTTGACTTCCGCCAGGTCGTCCCACATCACATGAAGGCAGCAGCACCCCTGGATCTGCCCGTCAATCTCGATCACGAAGAACGAGCGGATGCGCTCGTAGATTTCATTCATGGAACGGGGCAGCATGCTGCCCTCGCGCGCGTTGCGCATGATGAGCGCGTGGATGGCCAGCGCGTCGCGAACCGTGGCTTTTCGGGTTTTCAGAGCAATCCGTTCTTTCATTTCTTTACCTTGGGGCCGGATGGCGCCTTGGGTTTGTCCGGCGCGTCCGGCTTCTCAATTTTCAATTTCTTGTCACTTTCATTGTAACGCCTCAAGGAATCAATTCCGAGCCAGTTCCGCATGTCGAGCAGCAGGTCGGTCTGTTTGCGGGTCATGGATTCGAGGCTCGTGAGCGCGTTGACCTGGAAGTTCAGAATGCGATTGAACGAGGCGGTGGCGGCGTTGTCCGCGGCCGGGTAATTGCGTTGCGCGCGGTACACGCGGTAGATGGCCTCGCCGTCCGCCGCGCTCTTCTTGAGCAGCGCTTCGACATGCTGCGGGAAGTTGCCGATGCGCTCTCTTGCCGACGGCAGCATGCGGAACTTGGCGTTGTTCTTCTGGAAATCCGCCATGAAATACATGCGCGTGGCCGCGGACTCCAGGGCGGCGAACTTTCCGTCCTCGGGCTGCGGCTCGAGCAGGTCCGCGGCGCAGCGCGTGAACTGGCCCAGGGAATACGCCAGGCTCTCGGCCTTGTCCGGCCTCTCCATGAAAAACCGGATGCGCTCGATGTGGAACAGCAGCCGGGTCACGCCTTCGTGAATGAAGAGGCTGCGCTCATGCCGGCCATGCTTGTTCAGCGCGGCGTCGTACAGTTCCGGCTCCTCGTCAATGCCTCGGGCCAATGCGTCCTTGTGTTTCTTTGCCACATTGCGCAGAGACTGCGGCAGATAGTTCACGATTTCATTTGCGGCCGTGTGATGCGTCTGCTGCTCCCAGGCGTGCGCGCATGATGGCAAAGCCGCGCACAGTGCGAGCGCGAGCATAACATTGCGGATGGAAAGCCTGTGGAAAAACCCCTTGCCTCGCGTGAACCCGGCTCCACAAAACGCGGAGCCGCGAAAATTTCCGGAACTGTTGAATAACCCTGAAACCTGCATCAAAGGCGCGAACGCAGCAAAAAACAGGGACTGGGAACGCGGCGATGTTCCGCGTGCCTGTACCTGCTTTTTACGGCCGCCCGGCTCTTTGAACAATCCTCTGGTCACGATCACGCGGAATCACCCCGTTCGGCGAGCCGCCGCAGCAGGGCCTGATTTTCTTCCTGCAACTGCGCCGCATGCGCACGCATTTCGAGAATGATCTTCACGCCCGCGAGATTCACCCCGCGCTCGCGCGTGAGCACGCGGATTTCGCGCACATCGTCCAGATCCTTCTGCGAATACAAACGCTGGCCGGCCTCGGTGCGCTGCGGAATGACCAGTTCCTCGCGCTCGTAAAAACGCAGGGTCTGCGGATGGATGCCGAGGATGTCGGACGCCACGGAGATGATGAACACCGGCTCTGTGTAGGAATGGGGAGCTTGCATGCGCGGGCCGCCTACTCGATGCTCGAGATATGCCTGACAAGAGGCACGCCGTACTTGAAAACCCACACCCAGAGCAGCAGCAGGAGCACGATGCCGCCGCCTGCCAGGGCCGCGAGTTTCCACTGGTCCGCGCTGTTGGCGTCCGCCGGCTCCCTGACTTCGTGAATCAGGCCGCACTCTTTGCACACATACTCGGTGATGTTCTCTTTGTCCTGTCCGGTCAAGGGCTGTCTCCGTTCACGCGTCGCGGAACCGGATTCTTCGCGCGGAAATCCGCACCGCGCGTCCCGCTTCCGTTCGTGGTTATCTAAAAAATACCAGAGAACAGCACATATTACAAGGAATAATGAAGTCCCGGATTGACCCTGCACGCCAAATGCGCCCGTCACACGCTACTGCATCATGATTCACAAAAGCGAACGATATAAACAGGCGGCCCGAAACCGGGACACAAGATTTTTACAAATCAGCTTCGCCTGTTGAGATATTGAATCGTATAAGCGCCAGATTATAAAAGTTCGGCAAAGGAGCCGTTTCCCGCAGTCAAACTTGCCTTGGGGGTCATTTGAAAACACGAAAATCTACAGCGCACGACATAGACAATGCGTTGCGCCCGGACAGGCGCATGTTGCCTTGGCCTAATTGGGAGCGGCGGGGTGCGGTGACCCCGCCCTACAGAACCTGTGCTGCGAAAAGGCAAAATATGTGAAGCGTTATTGCTGTGCGTTTCATATTATGGCAGGACACGGTGCCCCCCCTACAGAGTTTTCGGTGATTTTATCCGTGTTCAAGAAAGTGTTGCACTCTGTGTTAAGGGCAAATGATTTTCAGCCGCATATTTCCAAAATTATGTGTGTTACAGGTGCGCTCACAAAACTCGATAGATTGTCCATTATGCAATTCTTCGCGCAAGGTGCACACAGAGACTAATAGATTTCCCAACCGGCTCTGTGTTGTAGGGCGGGGTCACCGCACCCCGCCGCTCCCGAGTAACGCAAGCCTGCATGTAGCTGTCCGGACGCGATGCATTTTACACATCTTGCGTTGCAGGCTGAATTCTCTCTTGGAAAATGCAAGCGCAGCAAAAAATAGGGACTGGCAACGCGGCGCATTCCCGCGTGCCTGCACCTGTTTTTTAGGGCCGCCCGGCTCTTCCCCTCCGTCACCATTCAAGGAATTGACAAACAGGAAATTTCGCTGCATCATTTCTTCATGGCTCGAAAATCGCGCATAGTGCTGCCGAAAATCGCGCACCATGTCACCCGGCGCGGCAACATGATTATGCTACAACACACGACACATTCAATGCAACGCAACCACCACGGCGCGGGGCGCTGCTGTCCCCCGAATTTGCATATAACAAACGGTAAGCGCGGGGCTGTTGAACAACCCCCTCCCCCCTGTTTATTCCGTCGCTTATCTCAAAGCACTTCTCGACCGCCTGCTCAAACCGGGAAAAAGAGGGCCAAAAAAGGAAAAAGAGGAATAATTAAGTATGGTGTCCCCAAATCTCCCAGTGGATTGATTTGTGATCTTTACTGATGGACATGAGCATGAGCAAGCATTACAATAAATATTACACATGGCTATTGCTCATATTATTGACATTTACAGTATTAAGCATCATTACATACAATAAGGCAAATATATTATTAATAAAGAATGGTATTCGATCAATTACTTGGTTTGATTCAATTTGTACCATTTATTTTATTTTGTATTTGCTACCATTAATAAATTACTGTGAAAATGCAAAACAATACATCACTGAAGCATTAAAGGGATTTATGCTATCTGTAGTAACAGTATTTGCTATTTGGGTAGGCTTCATCATTTACTGGTTATCTAACAACGAATTGTTTACATTCATTTATCATATTCTTTTTATTACAATACTTGTAATCACACACATCATCTTTTTGATAATTATTCTTCGTAAATATACTAACAATACAATAATTAAGTACATAATTGTTTTGGCGATTGTTGTAATTCTGTTCTCGTCAGAGGCCTTAATAAAACGAGATATTAATTTTCGAAACACCATCTACAAAAAGCTGGTCTTCGAAACAATCGATATATCAATAAAGCGCAACAAAGCACAATGCGACACCATTGACTCATGGTATTTTTATTACGATGATAAGAAAGTCAAAACAGATACAAGATCTTTTGAACATAAATCGACAGCTATTGACTTATGTAATACAGCCTCTAAGGCAAACATCGAAAGTAATTACAACCATTGCTTAACAAATCAAACAATAATTGACCTCGAAAATGCAAGAAAGCAGCGAGAAATAAATGATTCCGGTAATAAAAATAGTTTAGACATCATCTATGAATTAAAGAGTAGTTCAAATTATCAAAACACAATAATTTGTCTTGAATTATTTAAAAAGCATCACAGTGAGGACGTAGAAGGCACAGAAGAATTTAAGGAGAGGCTTTTTCAACAATACAACATCAACGATATTATTAACAACACATATATAGAAGACTATGTTGAATGAATCTTGATTATGCATAAGCAGTGAAAATTAAAGCCAATGCATCTGAACAGTCACGGGTTCGTGCATGAGAAACACATTTCAAACAACGCTGCTTCTCTCGCTCTGTCTCTCCTGTTTCTGCATTCACATGTCCCTGGCATCCGAGCCATCGCAGGATATCCGCAAGAAGCTCTTTCTCATCGGGGGAATTATGGGGACAGGAATTATGGGGACACCATACTAATTAGGAGAGATCTCTGAAAAAGTCGCACCTGCCGCAGGTGGTATAATAGAAGAAAAACGGCAGGAGATAAGAGAATGCTATGTTCCCCGAGCAAGCAGATGAGC
>JAGUYV010000074.1 GCA_020061125.1 bacterium
AGCCGATTCCGGCCGCGCCGCCCGCGCCTACAAGCTGCCCCGCGCGCAGCGTCCGCAGATATTTGGCGAAAAACATCCGGTTGTTGCCCGCGTCCAGAACGACCAGATCTTCGGGCCGCAACTGCGCCTGCACCTCGGCCACCACGCGCTCGGGCGCGATGGGCGCGGCGGCCGATGTGAACAGGGGACACTCGAAGAATTTGTTCTTCTGCTTGAGTTCGGCAACGGCTGCGCGGCGCGCGGAGGCGTCAATTTTTCCGCCGCTGCTTTTAACGGCCTGGATGAGCGCCCGGAGCGCGGCTCTAGCGTCCGACACGATTCCGGTATGCACCGGGAAAGTGAAGCCGATGTTGCGCGGCTCGATGTCAATCTGGATGATGTTCTGATCGGCGGGGCGGATGTAGTCGGGCGAGAGCATGAGCGTGTTGTCCGGGGCCAGGCCCGTGCCCGCGGCCAGAATCACATCCGCGCCGGACACGGCCTTGTTGGCCGCGGCCTGGCCGATGCGGCCCATCATGCCCACGGCGAGATCATGCGTCTCGGGGATGGCGCTCTTGCCCATGAAGCTGGTGGCCACGGCCATGCCCAGGAGTTCGGCGAGTTCGCGCAGTTCATCATGCGCGCGGGCCAGATGGATTCCGATTCCCGCCACGAGCACGGGGTTTTTCGCGCCGATCAGCAACTCCGCGGCGCTCTGCACCGCGGCCGTGTCCGGCGCCGGGGGCGCCACATTCAGATGCCCCTGCACCGGGTGCAGGCGGGGCATGGCGTTTTTGAGGTCCAGGGCGCCCACGGCCGCGTTCCACCGGCACACCACGGCCGCAGGGCCGGGACGGCCGCTCACAGCGTGCTTGATGGCGAGCTGCACGCCGTGCAGAAATTCGATGGGCGAAGTGGCGAAGGTGGTGAATTTGCACATGGCTTTCATAATCGCGGGCAGGTCCACGGACCCGTACTCGCCGGTGCAGCACTGGTAGGGCATGTGCTGTGGCAGGTTGGCGTAGTCGCTGGTTTCGGTGATCACGACCATGGGCGTGCCCGCCAGCGCGGATTCCACGATGCCGAACGCCCCGTTGGTGCCGATCCACAACCCCTGGCCCATGACGATTGCGGGCTTGCCCGTGAGCCGCGCGGCCATGTCCGCCATGCACGAAGCCGCGCCTTCATGCCGCGACAGCACGCATGTGACGCCCGGCGCCTTGTCCGTGAGCGCGTCGAAAAGAAAAGGCGTCACGCCCCCGGGCATGCCGAACACATATTCGATGCCCGCCGCCTGCACGATGTCCGCAAACACCTGATTCGCATGATCCGCCATAATGATCCTCCATATAGATAAATTGTCCGTTTATAAACGCTTTGTCATGGCAGCCATTCGGCGGTTGCCGAAAATCAAGCTATTCCTTCTCGTAGTTGACTTTCAGCACATTGTCCAGAAACCAGTTGAAGGGGCGGTTCTGGGCCACATGGCGCAATTTCCACAGGGGCGAGTGCACATCCATGTCCCGGCCCTTTTCCACGAACTCGATGATAATGTCGCGGCACATCTCCGTGAGGTGGTCGAAAATCTGTTTGCCGTGTTCGGCGCTGGATACCGCGGGATAGCCGCTGTAGGTATGCTGCCGGAAATGGCCTACCGACGCCTTGATGCCGCCGATGCGCTGCTTCATGGCCGAGATCTTCCCCATGAAGGTTTGCTGATTGTCGCCCATGAGAAAGGAGCGGCCCTCTTCGTCCTCGGGCACTTTGGTGGCGGCGGGCAGGTCCTGCCAGCCGTGCCTCACAAGCTGCGGCCACAGGTGCAGCGCCAGGGAGGTTTCCACAAAACCCGCGTGCGTGTCCTTTTCCATCTGCGAGCTTTTGAGCGGCGGCGCGCCGTGCCTGGTGACCGCGTCATAGAACACATCGCCCTCGACCATGCGCTTTGTGGCCACTGAAAAGATGGACGCCGCGGCGGTGTCCGGGTGCAGCCTGTTGAGCTTCATGGCCGCGTGCTCCAGGGCGCAAATGTGGCGCGGGCTGCCGTGGAACGCCGAGAAACACAGGCGCGCGAATCCGCGGTGCGCGAAGGGCCGCAGCATGGAAAAAGCCACATCCCGCACCACGGACACGGTCATGTTCACGGAGCCGGTATGCGGGATGGCGTCTATGGACACGGGCACGGGCGGAGTCATCACGAACGACCAGTCCGGGAGCTGTTCGGCCGCCATTTCCAGGGCGCGCTCGGCCAGAGCGTCGGCCTCGAACAAGTCCTGCCCGATGGGCAGGTGGGGGCCGTGCACCTCGAGCGGACTCATGGCGCACATGATGAGCGTGCGCCCGGGGTCCAGCGCCTGCATGTCCGTGAGGGTCATGCGGTCGAGCCGTCTGATGGGTGACGCATCCGGCGCGGGCGCGCTATGTGGCGTCATTTGTCAATCCTTTCCACATACAGGCCGAGCCTGTCCGTGAGCAGGGAGTTCAGATTCTTGTCCAGCAGAACCTGTCGCATTTTCCACAGGGGCGTGTGGTGCGGCACGGCCGAGCCGCGGTCCAGAAAATCGCATGCGATGCCCGTGCTGATGTCCAGCAGATGCTCGAACATGAGGCGGCCCATCTCGGCTGACGCTTTGGCGGGCGCGCCCGCGTATGTGTGGTCGTCGTAGTGCTCGATCTGGGCCTTGATGTTCTGCGCCACATTCGCGACCTTCTTGAATTTGTCCGCCAGGGTCTCGCGCGACGCGCCCATGAAGTAGGTTCCCTTGTCGTGCTCGTCCGAGAACACCTTGCGGAACGCCGGAGGCAGGTCCCGCCAGCCGTCGTCCACAAGCTGGGGCCACAGGTGCAGGGCCAGGGAGGTCTCCACGAACCCGGCGTGCCAGTCCTGCGAAATTTCATCAAGCGAGATCGGGACGGCCGGGTGGTCCTTGATCGCGTCGAAGAACACATTGCCCTCGAGCATGCGGCAGGCCACGGCCGAGAACATGGATATGGCGTGAGTCTCGTATTTTTTTGTGAGCGAGTGGGCAGCGTGCTCCAGAGCGGTCATGTGGCGCGGGCCGCCGTGGAACGAGGTGTAGAGCAGGCGCGCGAACCCGTGGCGCGCGAAGGGCAACAGCAGCCTGTACGCCACCTCGCGCACCAGGGGCGCGGGGAAGGGCACCGAGCCGAGGTGCGGCAGGCAGTCGTCGGCGATGGGAACGGGCGGCATCATGAGAAAGGTCCAGTCCGGCTTCATTTCGGCCACACGGCGCACGGTGTGCTCACCCAGGGCCATGGCCTCGAACCAGTCCTGCCCCACGGGCAGGTGCGGGCCGTGGGCCTCCAGCGGGCTTATGGCGGCCACCACGCAGGTGCGCGCGGGGTCCAGGGTCTTGAGGCGGCCGTGCGAGGTTTCCTCGAACCGCAGAATCCGGTCTTCAATGGACATAAGAGGTTTCCTTGTATTGAGTGTGTGCGTGACCGGCGCGGGGACGCCATGAAAAACTTTCCGCCCCGGCTTGACGCCGTCACACACGCATGATAACATAGATCAAGTGATTTAATCAAGTGATTGAAAAGAAAAGTTTCAGGCAAGGGAATCCGGCGAAATGACACGGCGAAAAACCACCGAACCGCACCCGAGCGCGAGCCGCGACATGCTGCTCCAGGCCGCATTCGAGGTGTTTTCGCAGTATGGGTATGCGGGCGCGACCACGCGCGAGATCTGCGCGCGCGCGGGCGGGCTGAATGTGAGCGCCCTGCATTATTACTGGGGCGACAAGGCCCAGCTCTGGGACGCCGTATGCGGGCTGTACTCGCAGCGCATCCGGGATGTGCTGGCGGCCAGCGCGGATTTCGGCAAGCCGCCGGGCGAAGCCGTGCCCGCGTTTCTGAACGCGGTGTTCGACGCGTTTGTGGCGCACCCGGACCTTGCGCGGTTCAACATGTGGGTCACGCTCGAGGCCGAGGTCATAGACTACCGGGCCACGCGCGGCCACATGGACCCGCTGGTGCACATGGGCGCGGCGTATCTCAAACAGCAGCAGGCGCTGGGGCTGATGCCGGGCGTGGATGTAGAGGCCGCGCTGGTGCTCATCAGCGCGCAGTTGATTTATGCCCTGGCGCAGCGCAACGCGCACAGGCATTTGTTCAACCGGGATTTGAGCGACCCGGAGCATGCGGCGCGCATCAAGGCCGGGTTCATGAAATCCGCGCTGAACCTGCTGGGCCTGGTTCCGCAAGCGAACTGACGCGCCGGGCGCGCAATAAGAAGGAGGCCGATCATGGCGGAACTGGACGCGGCAATCAGCAATGTGTTGAAATTCAAGAATGTGGACCAGGTGGGCGTCGTGGTGCACGACATCAGGGATGCGGTCAGGAACTACAGGCAGAAGCTGGGCATCCGCACCTGGTACCGTGCGGTCTCGGCGCCGGACGACGACGGCTCCGTGTTCTTCCGCGGGCAGAAGCTGAACTCGGACATCGAGTTTGTTCTGGGCTATTGCGGCGGGCTGCAGTTCGAGCTGGTGCAGTCGTCGGGCGATGCGAACATCTATTCTGAACATCTGGAAAAGCATGGCGAGGGACTGCACCATGTCTGCTTTTTCGTGAGCGACCTGGAGCGCAAGCTGGCCGCGTACAAGAAGCTGGGCATCGAGCCGGTGCAGACCGGGCGGGTCAAGGGCAAGGGCGGGGCCATCACGCACTATGCGTATCTGGAGAGCGGCAAAACCAACGGCCTGTGCATTGAAATGAGCGAAACGCGCCTGTACGGACTGCCCACGAAAATGTCGCCCTTCATGATGAAGGTGGGCAAACTCACCGGGGATCTTGAAGTCGTGGATTACTGACAGCACCGCGTGAACAACAGCATATTGTGAAGCAGCGCGCCCCGCCGGAATTTTCCGGCGGGGCGCTTTTTCTGCGCAAAGAAAAAGCCCGCAGGGTGTGAACCCCCGCGGGCTTTGTTGCTGATGTTACTTGCGAACCGATTTGTGGCTATTCATGTCACATTGAGCATCCGGAGGTATCAAAGGCATCACAGGTACCCATGCAGGCCAGGGTGCCACTCACGAATCCCTGCGTGATGCAAGTCTCAATGCCTAAGTCTATCCCGTCGCAAACTTCAACACCTTCCAAGGTGTTGTTGCCGCACATTGAACATCCGGAGGTATCAAAGGCATCACAGGTACCCATGCAGGCCAGGGTGCCACTCACGAATCCCTGCGTGACGCAAGTCTCAATGCCTAAGTCTCCTGCATCGCAAACTTCAACGCCATTCAGGATACTGTCGCCGCATGAGCAAGTGATGTCCATTGCGCAGTCGGTGTCTGCGCAGTCCATTTGTCCGTCGCTGTCGTCGTCAAGCCCGTTCGAGCAGCTCGTTTCTGGACCGCCCATGCATCCAGAGGTATCAAAAGCATCACAGGTACCCATGCAGGCCAGGGTGCCACTCGTGAATCCCTGCGTGACGCAAGTCTCGATGCCCAAGTCTGGCCCATCGCAAACTTCAACACCATTCAGGGTGTTGTCGCCGCATGAGCAAGTGATGTCCATTGCGCAGTCGGTGTCCGCGCAGTCCATTTGTCCGTCGCTGTCGTCGTCAAGCCCGTTCGAGCAGCTCGTTTCTGGACCGCCGCCCATGGGTTCGCACACCATCATTCCGGCGTTCCAGGTGCAGGCCGGGTCGTTGGCGCAGTCCGTGGAATCCAGGACATCGCCGCACGACATGCAGTCGTTGATGCAGGTCTGCGTGTTCTCGCCCATCTCGCAGATGCTGTTCATGTTGCACCCGCCGCCCATGGGTTCGCACACCATCA
>JAGUYV010000267.1 GCA_020061125.1 bacterium
CGTGGATGCGTTCTCCAGCGTGGCCGCGCATCCGCTGGCCTCCATCTCCATCCAGAACAGCCTCATCTACAGCGGGTTTGCCACCGTGTTCGTGCTGATTCTCGGCGGTGCCACGGCGTTCATTCTGGCGCGGCGCAGGTTCCCGGGCAGCGAGGTTCTGGACATGTGCGCCATGCTGCCGCTGGCCGTGCCGGGCATCGTGCTCGCCTACGGCTATGTGTCCACCTTCACGGGCACGGCGCTGGACCCGTTCCGCAACCCGGTCATGCTGCTGGTCGTGAGCTACGCCGTGCGGCGGCTGCCCCTGGTGGTGCGCGCCCTGTACGCGGGCCTGCAGCAGACCAGCATCACTCTCGAAGAGGCGAGCGCGGGCCTGGGCGCGCCTCCGGCCGCCACCTTCCGCTCCGTGACCCTGCCTTTGATCCGGCCCCACATCATCGGCGCCGCCATTCTCGCTCTGGTGTTTTCCATGCTCGAAGTCAGCGACTCGCTTATCCTGGCCATGCGGCAGGACTTCTATCCCATGACAAAAGCCATTTATGTGCTCGCGGGCAGGCTGGGCGACGGCGTGATCATGGCCGCGGCCATGGGCGTGATCGGCATTGCGCTCCTGGGAGCGGGTCTGGCCATCGCGCAGAAGCTTCTGGGCAAGGGTTTGGGCCAGATGTTCCGCGCATGATACCGCCGCTTCCGGAATCGCCTGTATCCAGCAGCACGGCGAAGCGCGGTCAATGAGGTAAAAAAGCTCCGAAATTAACTGATATTTTTGAAATTGCAAAAAAAAAAGATTTCCCGCGCTCCCTGTTCAGCGCCGTGCAATTGCCCTATAAATATGCCCATGCGCGGTATCTTATTTTTATGCAGCGCCAACGCATGCCGGAGCCAGATGGCGGAAGCGTTCGCGCGCGTCCTGGCGCCCGCGGGTGTGCGCATCGCAAGCGCAAGCGCGGGCGTGAGCGCCGCGCCGCGCGTGCATCCCCTGGCCGTGCAGGTCATGAGAGAGGCCGGTCTGGACATCTCCAACGCAGCCGCGAAAAATCTTCACGATCTTGACAATACATATTTTGAGCTCGTGATCACCCTGTGCGAACAGGCCGCGGAGCAATGCCCTGAACTGCCCGGAGCGCCCGCGCGCGTGGCCTGGAACCTGCCGGATCCGCAGAGCGGGCAACTCTCCGAAGAAGAGCTGCTGGCCGCGTTCCGCGCCATGCGCGACAAGATCCGCCAGCTCGTCGAAGATCTTTTCCAGCGCGGATATTTCAATACCTTTGCGGCGCAGAAACGCAATTTCGACGCCGTGCTCGACAACCTCACCGACGGCATTCTGGTGCACGATCTGTCCCGCCGCATCCTGCATTTCAACAAAGCCGCGGAGGCCATCACCGGGCACAGGGCCACGGACATCATGGGCCGGGATTGCCACGAGGTTTTTCCCAACGGGTTCTGCGGGGGCAAGTGCAGCTTCCAGGACGGGGCGTGCACACCGGGATTCGACCAGCTCAAATACGCCATGGATATATTCGATGTCTCGGGAACGCGCAAGCATCTGGAGATGTCCGTAATCCCAATGATGGACGACACGGGCGCCGCGCGTGGGGTCATCGCCTCGTTTCGCGACATCACGCATGTCCTCGACCTCGAAGAACGACTCAACGAGGTGCGGGACTTCTCGAACATCATCGGGCGCGACCACCGCATGCAGCATGTGTTCAAGCTGATCCGGGATGTGGCCCCCACGGATGTGCCCGTTCTGGTGCTCGGAGAAACCGGCACGGGCAAGGAACTCGTGGCCGCGGCCGTGCACGCGGAAAGCCAGCGCGCGGGCAACCTGTTCGTTCCCGTAAACTGCGGCGCGCTTCCCGAGGGCATCATCGAGAGCGAGCTGTTCGGCCATGTCAAAGGTGCGTTTACCGGTGCTGTGCGCGACAAAAAAGGCCGGTTCGAAATGGCGCACGGCGGCACCATCTTCCTGGATGAAATCGGCGACCTGCCCCTGTCCCTGCAGGTCAAGCTGCTGCGCGTGCTCCAGGAAGGAACCTTCGAGCGCGTGGGCGGCGAAGAAACCATCAAGGTCAATGTGCGAGTGATCAGCGCCACCAACCAGGACCTGCGCCGCCTCATGTCCCAGGGCAGGTTCCGCGAGGATCTGTACTACCGTCTCAATGTGGCCCCCGTGCAACTGCCGCCCCTGCGCGAGCGCCGCAACGACATCCCCCTGCTCGCACAGCACTTCCTCAAGAAAATCGCCCTGGACATGGACCGCCCCGAACCCGTAATGTCGCGCGAGTGCATGAATGTGCTCCTTGATTTCGATTGGCCCGGCAATGTGCGCCAGCTCCAGAACGCCATCCAGTTCGCTATGATGAAGTGCAAGGACAAGGACCTGGAGCCGTATCACCTGCCGCCCGAGATCTACAAGCGGCCGGAAATGGATGCGCGCGGCAAGCCGGGCCGCAAACCCAAGCTGGACGCAGATTCCGTGCGCCTGGCTCTGGAGCGCGCGGGCGGAAACAAGGCCAAAGCCGCACGCATGCTCGGCATCGGCCGCGCCACACTCTATCGTTACTTCGACAACAAAAATTCATAAGCGCCAGGTGCGTGACAGATAGCGCTTGCGAGCGACTGAACGATTCGTTTTCATGCAAAAATCGGCTTGTGTGTTCGCATGGCTGCGAAACAACCGGGGACTGGATTGGCTTCCGCAAGGAAACCGTTTCCTGTCCCGATGATTTTTCGTTCTCCGCTTGCATTCAACAGCTACCCGAGACTTTTTTCGCCAATTTAACATCATTAAATGTCATAAATCATGAATTTTAGACAAAAATTAAGATTATATTAAACAAGAATCTAAAAATAGTTAAATATAGTGTTAATTCATTGTAATTCTCTCGATATCGCTATAAAAAATAAATGATTAATTTTTTTAGGAAACTTGACAGCATAGGACTAATGAATTATGATATTGATGAGGTTTCAAAGATTTCACTGCCATCAGGAGGGATGGAAAATGGGCAAAATTATAGGAATTGATTTAGGGACGACAAACTCATGCGTGGCTGTCATGGAAGGCGGCGAGCCTACCGTTATCACGAATTCCGAGGGCGGCCGCACAACACCGTCCGTGGTTGCTTTCAGCAAGGATGGTGAACGCCTGGTGGGCCAGGTGGCAAAGCGCCAGGCCATCACCAACCCGGACAACACGGTCATGTCCATCAAGAGGTACATGGGCCGCGATCACAAGGTCAAGCTCCAGGGCAGGGACCACACTCCGCAGGAGATTTCCGCCATGGTGCTGGCCAAGCTCAAGGCCGACGCCGAGGCGTACCTGGGCGAGAAAATCACACAGGCCGTGATCACCGTGCCTGCTTACTTCGAGGACTCGCAGCGGCAGGCCACCAAGGATGCGGGCAAGATTGCGGGTCTCGAGGTTCTGCGCATCATCAACGAGCCTACGGCCGCTGCGCTTGCCTACGGCATTGACAAGGCAAAGGACCAGACCATTCTGGTTTACGACCTGGGCGGCGGCACCTTCGATGTGTCCGTGCTCGAGATCGGCGACGGGGTGATCGAGGTCAAGGCCACTGCGGGCAACAACTTCCTGGGCGGCGATGATTTCGACCAGCGCATCGTGGAATGGCTTGTGGCCGAATTCAAGAAAGATCAGGGAATTGACCTGGGCAAGGACAAGATGGCTCTTCAGCGCCTGCGCGAGGCTGCGGAAAAGGCCAAAATCGAGTTGTCCAGCCGCACGGAAACCGACATCAATCTGCCGTTCATCACCGCGGACGCCTCGGGTCCCAAGCATCTGGACATCAAGCTGTCCCGTTCGGAATTCAACAAGATGGTTGACGATCTGGTGCAGAAAACTCTGGGTCCGACCAAGCAGGCGTTGAGCGACGCGGGCCTGGATCCCAAACAGCTCGACGCCGTGCTGCTGGTGGGCGGGTCCACGCGCATCCCCGCAGTGCAGGATCTGGTTAAGAGCATCACGGGCAGAGAGCCGAACCGCAGCATCAACCCGGACGAAGTGGTGGCTCTGGGCGCGGCCGTGCAGGCGGGCGTGCTGGGCGGAGATGTCAAGGATGTGCTTCTGCTCGATGTGACTCCGCTTTCCCTGGGCATCGAGACCCTGGGCGGCGTGTTCACCAAGCTCATTGAGCGCAACACCACCATCCCCACGCGCAAGAGTGAAATCTTCTCCACGGCCGCGGACAGCCAGACCAGCGTCGAGGTGCATGTGCTGCAGGGCGAACGCGAGATGGCCGCTTACAACAAGACTCTGGGCAAGTTCCAGCTTGTGGGCATTCCCCCGGCGCCGCGCGGCATTCCCAAAATCGAGGTCACTTTCGACATTGACGCCAACGGCATCGTGAATGTCAGCGCCAAGGATCTGGCCACCAGCAAGGAGCAGAAGATCACCATCTCCAGCTCCACCAACCTGGCGAACGACGAGATTGATCGCATGGTGCGCGAGGCCGAGCAGCACGCGGACGAGGATCGCAAAAAGCGCGAGGAAGCCGATGTGCGCAACAACACGGACCAGCTCGTGTACCACACCGAAAAGACGCTCAAGGAACACGGCGACAAGCTGCCCGCGGACGAGAAGGCCAACATCGAGTCCGCGCTGGACAAGGCCCGCAAGGCGCTTGAAGGTTCGGACATCGAGGCCATCAAGCAGGCGGGCGAGGAGCTTACGCAGTCGTCGCACAAGCTCGCGCAGGTCATGTACGAAGCCGCCTCGGCCGGGCAGCAGGAC
>JAGUYV010000058.1 GCA_020061125.1 bacterium
CCCACAAGCATGAGGTAAAAATTAATGGTAACAGCGCCCTCGGTGCGGCGCAGCTTGCGCACGGTGAGCAGGGCCAGGGCCGAGCATACGCCCGCGGCAAGGCCGAACAGGTCCGCAGGCTGAAACAAAGCCGGAACCGGGCGGATGATGAGCGCTACGCCCGCCAGGGCCAGGGCCACGCCCGCGAAATCCCGACGCCGCGGCGCTTCTCCGATCAGCGGGTACGCCAGCAGCACGATCCACACGGGCCGCGTGTGCAGCAATATAAAGGAATTGGTCATGGTGCCGTACGCCACGCCGTAGAACAGGAAAATGACCGCGCCGCTGGTGTACAGGCCCCGCAGCACGAGATCTTTCATGTTCCCGCTCTTCACGGAATGCCGCGCGGCCGCAACATAGCCGGCCATGAGCACGAGGCCCACGGCGAACCGGGCGAAGGTGGTCTGCCCGGCCGGCACGCCAAGGCGCGACACGAGCTTCACGAGCATGCTGACCACGCTCATGCTCAATGAGGACAGGAGGAGCAGAAAGAATCCCGCGGCGCGGCTTCGCAGCATGCGCACATTCTAAGCCATGGCGCGGCGCCACGGGAAGCGGAAAAACAAAAGCGGCGCAAAGGCGGAGGAAAAGATTGACGCGGAGGGCGCAGGGGAAATGCGAAGGCAACGGCAAAGACAATGATTACCACGGAGGCCACAGGGGGCACAGGGGAAATGCGAAAGCAACGGCAAAGCAATGATTACCACGGAGGCCACGGGGGAAAGGCAAAGGCAAAAGATTTATCCACGAAGAGCACGAAGGACACTAAGGACGCGGCCAATGGCCGCGCACAAAACCCGGAACCCCGGACAACCGGTTCCCCGAAACCCCGGATTTTCGTCCGCGTCTCTTCGGTATCCTTTAAAGAATTATCGCGAATCTCAAAATGCGCGCCGATGCCGAGGACTATATGCAATTGTTAATCCGGAAGACGGAAGACGGAAGACGGTAGACGGTAGACGGACACCCGCTCTTCAGCGCGCGATGACGCCCCTTAACTGGAAGGCCACAAGCTCCTCGGCCATGGGGCGCAACTCATCTTCACTGGTCACGCGGCCCTCGAGGATGAAGTCCAGAATCACGCGCGTGGTGGTGCCCATCATGGCGGACGCGATCAGGTCCGCATTCATGGGCCGCAGCACGCCCAGGGCCGCGCCCAGCCGCAGCCCGGCCACTGTGCGCTGCTTTCGGTCCTCGAAAAACTCGAAAAGTTTTTCCTTGATGCCCGGCAGAGCCGTGAACCCTTCAAGAAAAATGATCCGCCCGAGATCCCGGTCCCGGTACATGTGCAGCAAAAACGCGTGGGTGTAGTCCGTGAGCATATTCTGAATCTGTGTGAGGTCGGGCATTTCGCCGCGCTCGAAAGCGCTTTGCACAGGCGTATCCGGTAGAGCTTTGTTCATGTTTTCAAAATATTGTTCAATTAAAGTTGTAAAAATATTCTCCTTATTTTCGAAGTACTGGTACACAGTGCCGCGCGCGATTTTGAGTTCTTCGCAAATGTCGGAGATCTGCGCGGCCTGGTAGCCCTTTTGGGCGAACAGGTGTTTGGCGCAATCGAGAATCTGCTGTTTGCGTTGTTCTGACTTTTTATAAACCATTTCTTGACAGGGGCGCGCGGCGCTAATAAGATTGAGAACTGACATGTCAGTTTTGTGTCATTATGCGCCGCGCCGCCGGACCCGTCAAGACCCGTCAGCAACAATTCTTCGGCGCCCCTAACGGTTGCATAACATTAAATAAATATGTGTTTTTAGTTGCGGGAGATTCCGGTTTGCAATAGATTATTAGAGTTGCCGCGGCTCCATGAGCCGGACGGCAAACACCAGACCGGGACATGTCACAATATGGCAAAGATGAAAGAGATGAAAGGGTTGATTCTGTGCGCGGGGCTTGGCACGCGCATGCGCCCCATCACCTACACCATCGTCAAACCCCTCATCCCCGTAGCCAACAAGCCCTGCATCCATTACGGCATCGAAGCCCTGCGCGGCGCGGGCATCAAGGATGTCGGCATCGTGGTGGGCGTCACCGGCCCCACGGTCATGAAGGCCCTTGGCAACGGTAAAAAGTGGGGCATGAATTTCACCTACATCACCCAGGAGAACCCCGGCGGGCTGGCGCACGCCGCGCTGTGCGCCGAGGAATATATGGGCGACAGCCCGTTTCTGATGTACCTGGGCGACAACCTGATCCAGAGCGGCGTCACGGAACTGGCCGACAGGTTTCGCAAGGGCGGTTCCGCGGCCACGATCATGCTCAAGCCCGTGCCCGAGCCGCAGCATTTCGGCGTGGCCGAGGTGGGCAGGGGCAATGTGATCAAATCCCTGGTGGAAAAGCCCAAGAAGCCCAAAAGCAATCTGGCCATCATCGGCATTTACTGTTTCACGCCGCAGATATTCGAGGCCGCGCGCAGCATCAAGCCGTCGTGGCGCGGAGAACTCGAAATCACGGACGCCATCGCGTGGCTCCTGGCCAACGGCCGCCGGGTGGACTGCCACATCACCGAGGGCTGGTGGCACGACACCGGGCAGAAGAACGACATGCTGGAAGCGAACCGGTCCGTGCTGGGGCAGATATCGCGCTCGAACATTGCGGGCAAGGCGGACAAGGCCACGCGCATC
>JAGUYV010000065.1 GCA_020061125.1 bacterium
GACCGCGCAGGCCGCGGCGCAGCTCGGTCTGCGGCCCGGCATGCCCGTGTTCGGTGGCGGCGGCGACACCACCTGCATCACCCTGGGCGCGGGCTGCACAGGACTGAACGACATCCATATCTATGTCGGCACCTCGGGCTGGCTGATCTGCAACACGGACAGGCGCATGGTGGATGTTTCTCACATGATCGCATCCATCCTCGGCGCCATCCCGGGCCGGTACTGTTTCGTGGGCGAGCAGGACACATCGGGAGTGTGCCTCCAGTGGGTCAAGGACCACCTCGCGCTCGATGAAATCGGCGTGTACCTCAAGGAACGCGAGAGCCGGGACCAGGAGCAGGACACGGCGCATTTGTATGCGTTGCTGAACAGCACAGTGGAGCAGGCGCCCGCAGGTTCCGGCGGCGTGATATTCACGCCGTGGCTGCACGGCAACCGCGCGCCCGCGCAGGACCCCTACGCGCGCGCCATGTTCTTCAATATGGGGCTGAACACGGGCAAACGCATGCTGGTGCGCGCGGTGCTCGAAGGCGTGGCGTTCCACAAGCGTTGGATCCTCGAATTCATGGAAAAGCGCGTGCCGCGCCAGCAGAAACTGCGCTTCGCGGGCGGCGGCGCCAAGTCCGATGCGTGGTGCCGGATTATGGCGGATGTCACGGGCCGCTCCATCGAGGCTGTGGAAAACCCGCAGGACGCGGGCGCCATGGGCGCCGCGCTCATCTCGGCCACTGGCCTGGGCCTCATCTCGAACATCGAGCAATCGGGCGCGTTGATTCCCGTTCACAAAACCTACGAACCGGATCCCGCGCACCGCGAAATTTACGACAAACACTACGCCGTTTTCAAGAACCTCTACGGCGCGAACAGAAAATTCTTCCGCGCGTTGAACGCGGAGCATTAGGCGGATTCATTAGATACGCCGGTCACGGTTCCATGAAGAACAGCAGGGAAAAAATTCTTAAAGCCGCGGTTGCCGTGTTCTCCCGGCGCGGATTTCACCAGGCCCAGGTCGAGGAGATCGCGAAAAAAGCGGGCGTGGGCAAGGGCACCATCTATCTGTACTTCCCCAACAAGGCCATGCTGTTTTCCGCCGCGGTGAGCGAGGGTCTTGAAGAAATCATGGCCGCGCTTCAGTCCGAGCTGCAATCGGATGTGCCATTCACCGAGCATTTCCACATTCTCATCCGAACGAGCGTGACTTTGTATCTCAAACACGGCGACCTGTCCAAAATCCTGATCAACGAACTCACCAGCGGCATTGGCCCCGCGGCCATGAAAGAAATTGAGGCTGTGCGCGAGCGGTTCATCGGATTTATCGCCGGGGTGCTCGAGCAGGGAAGCCGGGACGGATACATCAAGCCCATGGATTTTCGCCTCGCGGCCGCCGGCATCGTGGGTCTGATGGACAGCCTGTGCCGCTTCCATTTCCAGAGCCGGGGCGCCGTGGACAGCGCGCAGATCGCGGAAACCATGCACGCAATCCTGTCCAACGGCCTGCTCGCGAAGTGAGCGGCCGCCGCCCGCGCGCAGCTTTACCCGTTTCCGCCGCCCTGTTACAATTCCCCTTTGCGGTTTTCAATTCATCCGCAACAAACATTTTGATACTGGAGTTATTGGGAATGTCTCGAACGCTGATGCTCATGCTGCTCTTTCTATCCGCCGCCGCGCCCCTTGCGGCGCAGGAAACCGTGTCCCTGCCGGGCCTCACGAATCCGGTGACTGTGCGCTACGACTCCTATGGCGTTCCGTCCATTGAAGCATCGAGCCTGCACGACCTTGTGTATGCCCAGGGATGGGTTCACGCGCGGGACCGGCTGTGGCAGATGGATTTGAACCGGCGGCGCAGCACGGGGCGCATGGCGGAGCTGTTCGGCAAAGGGTCCGTGGGCGGCGATTTCCATGTCCACATCGCGGGGCTGCCCGAAGTGTCGGAAAAAATCTGGGAGCAGTGCCTTCCCGAGGAGTGCGACAGCTATCAGGCGTACGCCGACGGCGTGAACGCATTCATCGCCGCGATGAAAGAGCCGCCCGAGGAATACGCCCGCATAAAGGCGTCGCCCGAACCGTGGTCGCCCATGGACTCCGTGGCCATCGGCCGAGGCATGTCCTGGGGCCTGTCAAGCGATCTGGGACTGGAAATCATGCTCGGCGTGCTTGCCAAAAAACTGGGCGTGTCCATGCTCATGGACCTGCTTCCCATTGACGGCGTGGATCCCATCACCATCATGGACGGCGGCGCGGCGTCGAGTTTTTCCGCGGAGCAATTCGACGAGGGCGTGCTTGCGGCGCTGGACGAACCCGTGTTCACCACCGGGCGCACGAACTTCGGTCCCGGCGTGGGCAGCAACAACTGGGTGGTGAGCGGCGCGCGCGCCGCCAATGGATTTCCTTTGCTTTCCAGCGACACCCACATGGGCCTGCCGCAGCCCTGCGACTGGTACGAAGTCCACCTCAAAGCGCCCGGCCTTCATGTGGCGGGACTGTCCGTACCCGGCGCGCCCGGCATCCTCATCGGCCACAATGAGCGCATCGCCTGGGGCGTAACCCAGGCCCGCTTTGATGTCAGCGACGCCTATATTGAAAAACTCGATCCGGAACGGCCCGGCACGCACTACTTGCACAAAGAACAGAGTTTGCCGTTCGAGGTCCGGAACATCCCCATCAAATATAAAACCGATGCCGGCACCGAAGTAGAAGAGAGAACCATCCGCTATACGGTTCACGGCCCGGTGGTTTATGAAGCCGATTCGCCGCAATCCGTGATCGCATACCGCTGGACCGGGCACGAGCCCACGCACGAGGGCGCGGCGTTTTTCGGATTCATGACCGCCTCAAACCTTTCCGAATTCAAGACCGCGCTCGACCTGTTCGAAGTGGGCGCGCAGAATTTCGTGTACGCGGATGTGGACGGAAACATCTATTACAGGAGCCAGGGCAAGGTTCCGTTGCGCAAAGGCAAACCCTTTCTGCCCCTGGACGGCTCGTCCGGCGAATATGAATGGAACGGGTACATTCCTTACGGCGAACTGCCGCATGCGGAAAATCCGGCCGCCGGTTTTGTGGCCACGGCCAACAACAGGCAGGCCGGCAAAAACTATCCCTATTATCTGGGCGCAATTTTCGACAAGGGTTACCGCGCCCGCCGCATCTCGGAAATGATCCTCGCACTCGACAAAGTGTCTTTCAAGGACATGCAGGCCATACAGAACGATGTGTACTCCCTGGCGGCCAAGAACCTGCTGCCGGTTCTTTATGCGGCCGCGGAAAAGCACCCGGACCTGCTGGACGCAAAAGGCAGCGCCGCCATCAAGGCGCTAAAGGAATGGAATCTGATAGAAACCCAGAACTCCATCGCGGCCACGGTCTTCTATGTCTGGCTCAAGCACTGTACCATCAACATTTTCAAGGACAATGTGCCCGAGGAAGTGTTCCGGGAAATGGGGCGCACCGAGGTCGTGTACCCCACGATTCTGCGCAAGAAGAATCCCGTGATTGACATCTACGACAACGCGGCCACGCCCGATGTGCGCGAAACAAAGGCCATGATTCTTGTGCAGAGCATCAACCAGGCGGCCGAAGATCTGGAGGCGCGGTTCGGAGCGGACATGTCGCAATGGACCTGGGGCAAGCTGCACCAGGTGCGGCTGGGCCATCAACTCGGCGGCGAGTTCAGCGTGGGACCGGAGTCTGCGCCCGGCGGGTCCGACACCGTGAATGTGGCGGATTTCGGTCTTCTTGGCGATGATTTCAATTTCGGACACGGACCAAACATGCGATTCACCGTGGAACTTGCGCCCGGCGCCGTACGCGGGGAAAATGTGATCGCCGGGGGCCAGTCCGGAAATCGGTTGAGCGAAAACTATGCGGACCAGTTTCCCATGTGGCTCAAGGGGCTGGCGCGGCCCATGCATTTTCATGAAAAAGAGGTGGGCGCCAACACCGCCGCCGCAATTCTTCTGCAGCCCGTGAAGCAATAGCGCCCACGCCGCGCGCTCCGATATTCTGGAAACCGTGCGGGTTTCGCTTAATATCTAATGTGGAAATTTCACGCGCAACTCCTTCCGGAAAACCGGGAGTGAACAGTTGCGATGCAATGGCGGCGTACGCAATGGATGACGCGCAAAACAATCAAGAGAACGGCAAAGCGTCCCCTTCCCGCGGACAGGAAGCATCATTCATGCGCGAGCGCATCCGTTATTTGGAACTCATGCTGCATGAGGAAACCGCCCGGCGCGAGCGCGCCGACGCCGCGGTGCGCGAGAGCGAAAGTGATTTCCGCACGCTTTTCAACAATGTGCCCGTGGGCCTGTACCGCAACACGCCAGGCGACAGGGGCAAATTCATCATGGCCAATCCCGCCATCATCGCCATGTTCGGCTTCGAATCCGAAAGCGAATTTCTTGCCACCAGCGTGGCCGACATCTACGCCAACCCCGACAAGCGCAAGCAGTTTTCCGCAAAGCTGTCCGCCACGGGCCGCGTGATCGAGGAACCGCTCAAGCTGCGCAAAAAGAACGGAGAGCTGTTCTGGGGCGCGGTCACGGCCAACGCCGTGCGCGACGAACACGGCGCCATCAGATTCTTCGACGGCATCATCGAGGACATCACCGAACGCGTGCGCGCCCGCGAAGAATTGGACCGTTACAAAGCCAACCTCGAACAGGCCGTGTTCGAGCGCACCGCGGAACTCATGCGCGCAAACCGCGAACTGCAATCCGAAATCGCGGAACGCAAACGAATGCAACAACGGCTCGGCGAGCTGTCCGAGAGCATCATCAGCCTCCAGGAGCAGGAACGCGCCAATTTGTCCCGCGAACTGCACGACGAACTCGGGCAGCAGCTCACGGCCCTTCGCCTGGAATTCGACGCCATGAAGAAACAGGCGCCGGAACTCGCCGCGCGCGGTTTCGCCGAATCTCTATCAGGAATGGTCGAGCGCATCACCGAGGAACTGCGCCGCATCTGCAAGGGCCTGCGCCCGTCGGTGCTGGACGACCTCGGCCTGTGCGCGGCGATCGGCGCGCTGACCCGCGATGTGGAGAACCGCACAGGCCTGGCCCTGGAGGTGGACCTCGCGCCCATTTCCGGAAGCAGCGTGCCGCCCCAGGTGGCCATCCATGTGTACCGCGTGCTGCAGGAATCTCTGAACAACATCGTCAAACACGCGCATGCGGACCGGGCCGCCGTGCGCCTCGAACAGCACGGAGAAAAACTCGTGCTCACGGTGGAGGACAACGGTCGGGGCATGGACGAGGCGCACGCCGAATCCGGCGGGTTCGGCATCATCGGCATGGCGCGCCGCGCCGAACTGTGCCACGGCCGCATCGCCCTGGAACCGAACACGCCGCACGGCGTGCGCGTGACGCTCGAAGTTCCGCTGAACACGAATTCCGCGCCCGCGTGACACCACCGCGCGAAAGGACACGCATCAGATGATTCGCATGATAATCGCCGACGACCACGAGCTGATTCGCGCAGGCCTGTGCAGGCTCATGGAAACCGAGCCGGACATCCAGGTGCTGGGCCAGGCCGGCACCGGGCGCGGCGCCGTGGACCTGTGCCGCGAACTGCGCCCGGATGTAGCCCTGCTGGATTTCGCCATGCCCGACATGGACGGCATCGAGGCTACGCGCCAGATCATCTCCGAAAAGCTCGGCGCGCGCGTGCTCATCCTCACCATGCACGACAACGAAGAATACGCCATCCGCCTCATCCAGGCCGGCGCGTCAGGCTTCATCGTCAAAGGCACCTCCCCGGACGAACTCATCACCGCCATCCGCCGCGTGGCCGAGGGCAAAACCTATATCACGCCCTCCATCCTCGAAGCCATGACATTCCGCTCGTTCCAGGACGGCGCGGAAAACCCGCTCACTCTTCTCTCGGACCGCGAACTCCAGGTCCTGATCCGGCTCGCGCGCGGCCAGGTGAACAAAGAGATCTCCGAGGAACTCTGCATCAGCGTCAGCACCGTGGAAACCTACCGCAAGCGCATATTCGACAAACTCGGTCTTCGCAACCTCTCGGACATCACCCGCTTCGCCATCCGGTATGGCCTCATAGATCAGTTCTGAAACGCCTCATGGATTCTTCACGCGCCACTGCCGTTTCGTTCGCATCTGCACCGCGGCCCGCGTTTCGCTTGCGGGGTTCCCGCAAAACCGGGGTTTGCGCTAAAATATGCAATTGTTGGATCAGTGCGCACGCAACCACACAGAGGATCCGTGAATAGCCGTCAAGGTGAAAGACATTGAGTGAAGAAGCCAGACAACGATTGAACGGGCTGCTGAAAATGATGGTGGAGCGCGGGGGATCGGACCTGCACTTCAAGGCCAACAGCCCGGTGTACATCCGCGTGAACGGCAAGCTGCACCCCATAGATTCGCACCCCTACCCCCCGCAGCTCATCACGCAGATGGCCCTGTCCATCATGAACCCGCGCCAGCAGAAGGATTACGCCGAAACCAACGAATGCGACATGTCTTACAGCCTGCCCGGCGTGTCCCGGTTCCGCGTGAATGTATTCCGCCAGAGTTCCTTTACGGGCGCGGTGTTCCGCACGATTCCGCTCAAAATCCAGACCATCGCGGAACTGGGCATGCCGCAGATCCTCACCAAACTCGCGGACCGGCCAAAAGGCCTCATTCTCGTAACAGGCCCCACGGGCAGCGGCAAGTCCACCACACTGGCCGCCATGATTGACCACATCAACAACACGCGCCGCGAGCACATTCTCACCATCGAGGACCCCATCGAGTTTCTGCACCGGGACAAAAGCTGCACAATCTGCCAGCGCGAGGTGGGGCAGGATACGCGCTCGTTCGCCCGCGCCCTCAAGAGCGCACTGCGCGAGGACCCCGATGTCATCCTCGTGGGCGAGCTGCGAAACCTCGAAACCATTTCCATGGCCATCACCACCGCGGAAACCGGCCACCTGGTCTTCGCAACCCTGCACACCACGGGCGCCGTGGCCACCATTGACCGCATCATTGATGTGTTCCCGCCACAGCAGCAGCAGCAGATCCGCATGCAACTTTCCGTGACGCTGCAAAGCGTGATCTCGCAGACCCTGGTGCCCCTGGCCTCGGGCCGCGGCCGCGTGTGCGCCCACGAGATCATGGTCATCACCCCCGCCATCTCCAGCCTCATCCGCGAGAACAAGGTCTTCATGATCCACCAGATCGTTCAGGCCGGCAAGGAAATGGGCATGCACACTCTGGACCAGCACCTGCTGGAACTGTACCGCAAACGCCAGATCAAACTCGAAGACGCCATGTCCAAATGCCAGTTCCCGGTGGAGTTCCAGTCGCAGTTGAAACGCTGAAAACGAGGATTGACCCTGTCATGCACATACACGAACTGCTCGATCACATGCTGAACGCGGACGCCTCGGACCTTCATCTCAAGGTCGGGAACCAGCCCCTGGTGCGCGTGCATGGCGAAATCAAGGCCCTTGACATGCCGCGCCTCACCCCAGCGGAAACCAAGCAGCTTATCTTCAGCGTGCTCAACCCCGAGCAGCAGAAAGAATACATTGACGAATGGGAAGTGGACCTGGCTTATGCTTATGAGGACAAGGCCCGGTTCCGCGTCAACGCCTTCCATCAGCGCGGCACCATGGCCGCGGTGTTCCGCGTCATTCCCATGCGCATCCGCAGCATGCAGGAGTTGAGTCTCCCGCCCATCATCAAAGAATTCTGCGACCGCCCCCGCGGCCTCATCCTGGTCACAGGCCCCACAGGCAGCGGAAAGTCCACCACCCTCGCCTCCATGGTGGATTACATCAACGCCTCGCGCGACGAGCACATCATCACCATCGAGGACCCGGTCGAGTTCGTGCACGGCAACAAGCGCAGCCTCGTGAACCAGCGCGAAGTGGGCCGCGACACACAGTCCTTCATCAACGCTCTCAAAAGCGCCCTGCGCCAGGACCCCGATGTGGTGCTCATCGGCGAAATGCGCGACCTCGAAACCATCGGCACGGCCCTGACCACCGCGGAAACCGGCCACCTCGTGCTCGCCACCCTGCACACCACGGGCGCGGCCCAGACCATTGACCGCATCATTGATGTGTTCCCCCCGGAGCAGCAACCCCAGGTGCGCATGCAGATGTCCATGAACATCCAGGGCATCGTGTCCCAGACCCTGCTGCGCCGCGCCGACGGCCGCGGCCGCATCGCCGCCTTCGACATCATGGTCCCCACGCCCGCCATGCGAAACCTCATCCGCGACGGCAAGACCCATCAGATCCCCGCCACCATGCAGACCAGCAAAAGCGTGGGCATGTGCACTCTGGAGCAGTCCCTGGCCGAACTCGTGAAAAAGCGGCTCATCACCAAGGAAGTCGCCTTGCACAAGGCCATGGACCCGGACGCCCTGTCGGAACTCCTTGGACTGCCAAAAGGACCTGGCATGGGCGGCATGCCGCAACAGTCCCAGCGGCCCGGCATGTAATAGGCCGCTGCCACCAGACACAAAGGACATCATCATGAAAGCCCGCGTCATTCTTGTGCTAACGCTTGTTGCGCCGCTGCTCGCGTGTACGCCCGCACTCGCCATACGCGTAGACAATCAGAACGCCGAAATCACGGAAGAACAGAAACGCGAACTTTTTTCGGATTACATGCAGGCCTTTTGCCCGGCCCTCGAGCACCCGGACAAACCGGAGTTCAGCGCCGTGTTCAATGTGAGGTTCTTGAGCATTGCCGTGGCGCCGGACGAACTGATTAAGATAGCGGAGAAAACCCGTGAGGAAGTGGACGCCATCATGGCCGCAGGTCTGGTGCAGACCTTCCTTCAAGGAGAACTCCGCAACTGCTCGCCCCTGCCCGCCGTGCCCTCGGACTGCTTCGACGCATACAATATTTTCGAGCCTTCAATCATGGGCGGCATCCCCGAAGAGCAACTCGTCAAGCAGCTCAAGGATGCGCACGAGGCCACCGGCATCGTCGAATGCATGACCCTGCCCGTGACCCTCTCCGGCCTGGGCCGGGACACCATTGAAACGCTCCCCTTCCTCATCGGCTGGAATGGGAGGCAATGGCGCTCCCTGGGATTTCTGAAGCAGCAACTCGAACCCTCCGAACAACCCACGGCCCCGGCGCCCGGCACACCGCCCGCGAAATAAAATACTGTCTTCTCAATATGTCTGCGCCCCGCTCCGTCAACAAGTCATTGATCGTCCGCGGCGTTTTGACAAATAATCGGCGCGGAGACTATGATTAGCGGTGCGGCGCGGCACAGAGCAGCGCCCGTCCACGAAGGGAGCACGACATGCGCGTACTGGTCACCGGCGGCGCGGGTTTTCTGGGTTCGCACCTTTGCGAGCGCCTGGTGCGCGACGGACACGAGGTCATCTGCCTGGACAACAACATCACAGGCAAGGCGTCCAATGTGGCGCATCTGCTCGGCGCCCGGTTCACTTTCCTCGAATACGACATCACCAACTATATCCATGTGTCCGGGCCGCTGGATGCGGTCATGCACTTCGCCAGCCCCGCCAGTCCCATTGACTACATCCGGCTTCCGATCCAGACGCTCAAGGTCGGCTCCCTGGGCACTCACAAGGCGCTGGGCCTGGCCAAGGACAAGGGGGCGCGATTCATCCTTGCAAGCACTTCCGAGGTGTACGGCGACCCCCTGGTGCATCCCCAGAGCGAGGACTACTGGGGCAATGTCAATCCCATCGGCCCGCGCGGGGTCTACGATGAAGCCAAACGCTTCAGCGAGGCCATGACCATGGCGTACCGCAGCGCGCACGGCGTGAATACGGGCATCGTGCGCATCTTCAACACCTACGGCCCGCGCATGCGCATCCAGGACGGGCGCGTGGTTCCCAATTTCATCACCCAGGCACTGTGCGGAAAACCCCTCACAGTCTACGGCGATGGAAAACAAACCCGCAGCTTCTGCTATGTGGACGACCTCGTAGAAGGTATTGTGAGATTCCTGAACACGGACCACCCCGGCCCTGTGAACATCGGCAATCCGCGCGAGATGACTGTGCTCGAATTCGCGCATATCATCCGCGATGCGGTGAATCCGGCCGTGGACATTGTTTTCAAAGATCTGCCCGTGGACGATCCCAAAACGCGCTGCCCGAACATCGAACTGGCGAGCCGGATTCTCGATGGCTGGGAACCGCGCGTGCCTCTGGAACAGGGCATAAAACCCACGGTGGATTATTTCCGGCAGGCCATGCAGGATTGTGACTGAAACGCATTCGAGCTTCTCTCAATCCAGGCACAATCTCCGGCAACGATCATTTTCCTGTTTTCTGAATCTCGAGAAATTCTTTGTATATGGCTTCTGTGTACCGTTCCGCGCCATCTCTGTTCAAATGAGTGGGATCGGAAAAATACCTGTTGGGGAATGATTTCCTGTTCCAGCCGTTTTGCGCCATGCGCACGGTGGGATACCTGTCCAGAATCGCCGCATATTGACGGGGCATGGCCGGGCATGGCGCAAACTCCTTCTCAAGAACCGGGGGTTCCACCAGCATCACGGTTATGCCCTGGTCACGCGTCAGATTAAAGAACATACCCGCAAAGGGATCCTCAAACGGATCGAACTGCTCACATTTCCGGTGCATCCCGCTCTGGGGCATGAAATCGTCCGGAAGCCTTCCGCCCGGAAACGCCACTCTGTCCCGAATGTAATAGTATCCACGGTCGCGCTCGATGGCGCGCATTATGCGCCGGTCCATGTCCCGGGCGCGCCGGATGCTCCGCCTGTCCAGCAACATGGCGTAGCCGTATTTGAGAGTTTCCCGCTTGTACATTCTGATGGGAAACAGCCAGTTCATGAGAATGGCCTTGTTCTTTCGCAGGCGCGCATAAGCGGCCAGTTCGTGAGGCATGGAAATGCCCTGAAGCGCGTATTTGTCAAAAAGCCCCGGCGCGTTCCCGCGTTCCGTGCTCAATGTGGTGATAATGTACTGCGGTGGCGGATTGCGCTCCAGATAGTCCTTGAGCACAAAATATTGCGGTCCGATGGGCAGTGCGGGCAGGGCCAGATTGTAGGAATAGGTTTGGTTTCCGGACAGCGCATCGAAATGCTCGGGAATGGGACCGGCGAGAATTTTGCTGTTGCCCATGAAAAGCACGGTGGTCCGTCCGCGCACGGGCGCCGCCCCGCCGTCCCGAACCTCGTTTCGTTTATATTCACACACCTTGGCCGCGCCGTCCTTGAATACATCGCCGGCCCTGATCGCAAAGGCGTTCAGCCCGGCGAGAATCACCGCGCCCAATGCGCAGAACAGCACCATTTTCAAGATCAGCCTCTTCATCGCTTTGCCCTAAAACTGAAAATAGATGAAGCTCTTGTCTCCAAAAGAACCGAAGACAATAATCCAGAAAACCACGGCGTAGTAGGCCGCCCATCGTGCATATCCCGGCGCATTGTCCAGAAGATTCTTTGCATGAAATTTCGCCATCGCAGCTTCCACGGCAATCAGTATTCCAGCGGACAGGATTGCGGCAAGCGCGTTTATGGTCTCTACACCGGCGCCGAAACTGAACACGGACTTGATCAGCGCCACAGGTCCGTACCGCAACAGAATATCCGCGGACCCTCCAAGATTCGAGCCGAGGTGCGTGACGATGTAAAGCGCGTCACTCATGGATCCCGCCCTGAAGAAAATCCAGGCGAATGCCGTGAGATGAAATGTGATAAATATTTTTACAAGCCTGCCGGGACCGGCAGGAATCCGGGGCAGCGCCAAGCCATGGAAGCGGCGTACGGCTGCCCTGGCCCAAAGGGAGCACATGATGTACGCGCAATGCAGCGCGCCCCAGGCAACAAATGTCCAGTTCGCGCCATGCCACAACCCGCTCAACAGAAACACGGCGGCGAGATTCAAGAACCTGCGGCGATCTCCGCGCCGGTTCCCGCCAAGGGGGATATACACATAATCCCGGAACCATGTGGACAAAGATATGTGCCAGCGTTTCCAGAAATCCTCCATGGACGCCGCGAAATAGGGCATGCGGAAATTGGGCATGAGATCATAGCCCATGATGCGCGCCGCGCCCCTTGCGATATCCGTGTATCCGGAAAAATCGCAGTAAATCTGCAGGGTGAAAAAATATGTTGCGACGATGAGTTGCAAGCCGGTGAAATCCTGGGGCGCTGCATAGATTTTATCCACAAAGGGCGACAGATTGTCTGCGACTGCGATTTTTTTGAAATACCCCCACAGCATGAGCCGGAGACCATCCGTAAAGCGCGCGGGATCAGGCCCGGTCTTGCGCAGAAATTGCGGCAGCAGATTCCTGGACCTTTCAATCGGGCCGGCTACAAGCTGCGGGAAAAAAGAAATGAACAGGGCGAAAATTCCGGGACGCCTCTCCGGCTCCACATCGCCCCGGTACACATCAATGACATATCCCACGGCCTGAAATGTGAAAAAGGAAATGCCGACCGGAAGCAGCACATTCAGCACGGGTATGTCCCAGGACATGCCGCATCGCCGGAACAGAACATCCGTTTGGGCGCTGAAAAAATTGAAATATTTGAATCCGAACAGCATGCCCAGATTCACGCACAAGGATACGGCCAGGAGCGCTTTTCTGCGTCCCGGATGCCTCTGGGCGGCAATCTTCTGCCCGAGGTAATATGCTGACACGGTCGCTATCAGAATCAGAATCAGATATTCCGGCTTCCATGACATGTAAAAGAAGTAACTTGCCGCCAGGAGAAATGCGAGACGCCATTTGCCGGGAATCATAAAAAACGCGCATACGCATACGGGAAAAAATATTAAAAATGGCAATGAATTAAACAGCATGCGCGCGATTCCTCGAAGTGATTATAGCATTGCCGGCGAATGAGCGGATATCCTTGCGCGCCCGCGTTCCCGGGCGCAAAGAATCACTGCGCGCTTCGCGGAACGGCCGCGGACTCTGCGCGCGTGCCGTCGTGAGGTTCTCCGGAAACCCGTGATTTCGCATCCGATCTGCTCATCTTGTATTCCTTGTCCACGACCAGAATGAACCCGAGAATAACCAGCATCAGATGCCCGTGTCCGCCTTCGAACAGGTCGGCCACGGCGAATCCGTTTATCACGAAGACCAGGAACGCGGCGAGGAGAATAAGCCCGGCGTTTCGCACATCGCTGGAACGCGCGAACAGCGCCGCGCGGCCCGCCATAAACAACGGCGCGGCGCACCAGAACACAAACACCGCGCCGCCCACAATGCCTCCCTCCACAAGGCGGCGCACCATTTCGTTTTCCGCGCCCGTGGGGTGCGTGCCGATGCGCTCGCGAATAAACTGCTGCGGTCCGAATCCAAGCAACGGCTTCTGCTTGAACTGGCTCATGGCGTCGGCAATGTCGGTCTCCCGGAAACCTCCGTGTTCGTAATACAACTTGAAGGGATATATCTCCCTTCCCACTGTCATGCCTCCGAGAATGGCCACGGCGATGACCATGATCAGAGCCAGTGACAGCATGTAACGGCGCTTCATCAACGCCAGACTCGGAATGATCACGGCGATGATGCCCAGGCCGGAGCGCAGGCCCGAGCAGGAATTGGCGTACAATAGCATCATGACGCCCGTGAAGCTGGCCGTTTTCTCCATGATGGTGCTTCTGTTCCTGAACAGGATTACCAGCATGATGCACACGCCCACGGCGAAGAAAATGCCCACCGCCGGCCCCACGGATCCATAACTGCGCAAAAACTGTCCGGATTCGCCGCCGCGGTTGGCGTATCGGAACGCTTCGCGAATCGCCGTGTTGCCGTTCAAAATCATGTAAAACTGCACGATGACCAGAACCGACTGAAGCACCAGGAGAGCGGACAGGAATTTCAGCACGGAAAGAATCTGCCGGGAGTCCTTTGCAATGTTCATGACCACGAACGGGATGATCAATGTGAAATAGGTGAACTGGATGATTTCAGGGAAAGCTGTGAAGATGTTCGCCGCAGCCAGTGTGGAAAGAATCACGGACAAAACGAACAGGGCGCCGGCCGTGAGATACACTCCGGGCGGATACTCGAAGCCCTTGGAAACAGCGCCCTGGTAGAGCACGGACAGCATCATCATCAGCAGCATGATGTCCATGGGCGTGATGTGGATGATCCCGATGGAAATCGGCACCGGAAACATGAAGACCAGAAAGATCAGAAACAGCAGAACCTGGTTCTTCACGAAAATGAAGAATGTGGAAAGCGCGAGAAAGAGAAAGATGAATGCAAAGAGGAAATTGGTCGAAAACCCGATAAAAATGAATGCGCCCGCAAACAGCAGGGAAGCCACGAAAAACAGTCCGTTGGTGGTGTTCTTTCTGCCGATGCGCGCCCGATACTGGCGCACGCCGAAGTCACGGGATGTATTCCGTATTCTGCCGTTGCCGTATGAGCGGTTCATAACGATACCGGATCCGTGCGCGAATGCGTGCAAGCGCGGGGCGTCACACCGCATCTCCATTATATTGCGGGTCGTGCAAATGGCATGCCGTGAAATGGCCCGGCCCGGCTTCTCGCAACACAGGATCATGCGTGTCGCAGGGCAGGAAGCGGCGCGGGCACCTCGTCTTGAAGCGGCAGCCCTGGATGCGCGCATCCGGCGCGGGAATCTCGCCCTGCAGAATGATGCGCTTGCGTGTTTTTTCCACTTCGGGGTCCGGAATGGGGATGGCGGACAGCAGGGCCTGGGTGTAGGGATGCAGGGGATTTTCGTAAAGCTCGCGCTCTGGGGCGAGGTCCACGATGCGGCCCAGGTACATCACGGCCACGCGCGCGCTCACATGGCGCACCACGCTCAAGTCATGCGCAATGAACAGGTATGAAAACCCGAACTGTTCCTGGAGTTCCTCGAGCAGATTGATGATCTGGGCCTGGATGGACACATCCAGGGCGGACACAGGCTCGTCGCAGATGATGAGCCTGGGATTGAGCGCCAGGGCGCGGGCCACCCCGATGCGCTGGCGCTGCCCGCCGCTGAATTCGTGCGGATACCGGTTGATGAAGCGCGGGTCCAGGCCTACAAGCGAGAACAGTTCGCGCACGCGCTGTTCGAGCGCATCGCCCTGCGCGAGCCGGTAATTGCGCAACGGCTCGGCCACGATTTCACCAACGGTCATACGCGGATTCAGCGATGCGTACGGATCCTGGAAAATGATCTGGATGTCGCGGTAGATTTTTCGCAGGGTCTCGCCCTTGAGCGCCGCAATGTCGCTGCCCTCGAAAAAGATGCGGCCGGAGGTCACAGGCTCCAAGCGCAGAATGGCGCGCGCCGTGGTGCTCTTGCCGCAGCCGCTTTCGCCCACCAGGCCCAGGGTTTCGCCGCGCCCGATGGTAAAGCTCACGCCGTCCACCGCGCGGATCTCGCCGCCGCGGGCCTTGAACCGGACCTCGAGATCCCGGACTTCAAGAAGGGGCGTTTTGTCAGTCATTGCTTTATCAAACCTCACCGCGGATTGCCGGATGCGGGATCAACCCAGCAGGCGCTGCGGCGGCCCGGCTCGATATCCATGAGGGGCGGCGCCTGGGTTTTGCATTTTTCGATACGGAACGCGCACCGCGGCTCGAAACTGCACCCCGGAGGCGTGCGAATGAGATCCGGGGGAAGACCCGGTATGGGCGTAAGTTTGTCTTTGGCGTCCGCGTCCAATCGAGGCAGGGAGCGGAGCAGTCCCAGCGTGTACGGGTGCATGGGCCGGGCGAAAAGATCTTCGGTGGCCGCCTGCTCCACAATCCGGCCCGCGTACATGACGCAGATCTCGTGGCACATTCCGGCCACGATGCCAAGATCATGAGTAATTAATATGATGCCGGTTCCGGTCTGTTCCTGAAGCGATTTGAGAAGTTCGAGGATTTGCGCCTGTATGGTGACATCGAGCGCGGTGGTCGGCTCATCCGCGATGAGCAGATCCGGGCCGCAGGACAGGGCCATGGCGATCATCACGCGCTGGCGCATGCCGCCGCTGAACTGGTGCGGATAGCTGGATATGCGGCGCGCGGCCGCGGGGATGCCGGCCTTTTCGAGCAGTTCCACGGCGCGGTCCAGGGCCTGTTTGCGGCCCAATCCCAGGTGCAGTTCCATGGCTTCGGTCATCTGCGTGCTGATGCGCAGGAACGGGTTCAGCGAGGTCATGGGGTCCTGGAATATCATGGCGATGCGCCGCCCTCGGATGCGCCGCATCTGTTCGCGGTTCAGTCCCATGAGGTCCTGCCCCTGAAAGAGCGCCTGACCGGAGGGGATGATGCCTGGAGGTTTGGGGATGAGGCCCATGACCGCGAGATTGGCCACGGTTTTGCCGCTGCCGCTTTCGCCCACAATACCGAGCGTGCGCGCGCGCGGCACCGAAAAGCTCACCCCGTCCACGGCGCGCACAAGGCCGTCGTAGGTGTTGAACTGCACGCGCAGGTCCCGGACTTCCAGAAGCGGTTGTGTGTCGGGCGATTGTGCCATTGTGCGAATGCGCGCTTATCCCTTGTCCTTCATTTGCGGGTCTATGGCGTCGCGCAGCCCCTCGCCCAGAAAGTTGAGCGAGAACAGGGTCACGGCGAGAGCCAGGCCCGGGAAGAAAATCTGCCACCGGTAGTATTCGATGGTGGCGATGCCGTCGGACGCGAGGGATCCCCAGCTCGCCATGGGCGCCTGCACGCCCAGACCCAGGAAGCTCAAAAACGCTTCTTCGAGCATGACCGCAGGCACGGTGAGCGTGGCGTACACCACGATAGGCCCGAGCAGGTTCGGCACCACATGGCGCAGGAGAATCTGCGGGGTGTTGGACCCGGAGGCGCGCGCGGCCATGATATACTCTTTGGCGCGGATGCTCAAGGCCTGCCCGCGGGTAATGCGGCTCATGGTGAGCCACTGCACCGCGCCCAGCGCAATGAACAGGTTGAGAATGTTGCGGCCGAACACCACGACCAGAATGATCACGAAGAACATGAACGGCAGTCCGTAGAGGATGTCCACGAAGCGCATCATGATGTTGTCCGCGCGGCCGCCGAGATACCCGGACAGAGCGCCGTAGGTCACGCCGATGAGCAGGCTCACGGCCGTGGCCACCACGCCCACGAGCAGCGAGATTCGCCCCCCGTACAATACGCGCGAGAAAATGTCGCGCCCGAGATGGTCGGAGCCGAACCAGTATTTCGCGCCCGGCGGCATGTTGGCGTCCGCGTGGTGGATCTCCCAGTAGGGATACGGAGCGATCCACGGCGACAGGATACACACAATGATGATCAGCAACAGCACACCGCCGCCGAGCATGGCCATTTTGTTGCGTTTGAGACGCCGCCATGCGTCGGCCCACAGGCTCACGCCTTCAAGGTATTCCTGTTCCCCGGCGGAAGCCGCCGCGGTGTTGCGCGCGTTGCCTGCCATTGCGTCCCTTCCTCCGGCCGCTGAAGTCTTTATTATAACAGGTTCCGTGTCATTGCAAGATGCGTGCGCACTGGCGATCCCAGCATGCTTGTGCCAATATATTATTTAATTGGATCTTTTAGAAGGGACCGGAATGCGCCGTCTGCTATTTCCGACAATTCTGCTGTTCATGTTATGTTGCGCCGCTCCCGCGCGGGCCGCGTCGCTGGCCATGCGCGCGGATCCGGCGAACCTGTCCGCGGATCAGGATGCAACAGTCACGATCACCATTTCCCTGACGGATGGCAGGGGCAAACCCCTCGCCGGCAAAAAGATTTTCGTATCGGCTTCGCGAGGCACGGTTTCTGGAATCAAAGACATGGGACAGGGCCGGTATCAGGCGGCCATAGAGGTGCCCGCACAACCCGCGCCCCGCAGACCAGATTATCTGCTGGTCATGGCGTCGGCGCTTCTGGACAACGAAGCGCCCGCCGCGGGTCTGGCCGTGCCGGTTTCCTCGAATCTTGTGTTGCAGGGAAACGCCGCGCCCGGCGTGTCCATGCGCGCATCGGCCGCAGGCCGAAATCTGGGAGAACCTGTCACCGCGGGCACGGACGGCAAGTTCCGGCTGGTTGCGCCCGTGCCGCCCGGCGTGGCTTCGGTCACCGTCACGGCCACGCGAGGGGGTAGTTCCAGAACCAGCACGGTAAGCGTGGACACCGGCAATTTGACCCGGCATCTGACGCAGGCGGTTCCGGACAAACTCGTACCGGGCGGCGCGCAGGGATTTTTAAATGTGTTCGCGGTGCAGGCAACAGGAAACGCGGAATCCGCGAACCGTTTCACAATCGTGTCCGACGCCAGCAGTCACGCCACGGGACTCACAGTTCTGGGCGGCGGCGTGTTTCAGTCCCGCGTGAGCCTGGAACCGCAGGCGCGCGCTCCGGCGGAAATCGTCGTGGAATACGCCGGTGCAAGCCGCTCCGTGTTATTTTCAATTGCTGAACAGGGATTGGCCGCCATTGCTCTCGAATCATCCGTCACCCAGGCCTACCCGGGCCAGGCCGTTGCGCTCTCACTGACAGCCTATGATTTCGCGGAACTGCCCGCGCCCGGCGCAATCATCACAATGTTCGTGGACGGCGCAACCGCAGGCCAGGCTTCGGAGCGCGGCGCTGGCGCGTATTCATTCGATTTCTCACTGGACCCCGGCGATACGCGCCGCGACATAGCCATCTACGCCCTCGGATACGACCCGGCGTTTCCAGACACGGAAGCGCGCTCCCCGGAACTTCGCATTGCGATTCTCGAACCGGACATCAAGCTGACCGCGGAAGCAACGGAACCGCGGCTGGATGCGGGGCGCACGGCTGCGGTGCGCGTGCGCGCGGAATCCCGGACACAACGCGAGGGAGTGGAAGGCATTGCTCTACAGGTGCATGCGGAAACCGGGAGCGCCGGTCCGGTGCGAGACATAGGCGGCGGTGCTTATGAATTCGAATACACCGCGCCCAATGAGTTCGAAGGCCGCTCCATCAGCATCGCAATCCGTGCGCCGGACGCAGCGGGCGCGCCGCAGGCTGGCGTTGCTTTTGAATGGCTCGGTCCCGGCGCTCCGTTCGGAGAAGCGCGGCAGATGGAGATCACCGCTTCCGCGGCCACGGTTCCGGCGGGCGGTTCGGTCACGCTCACGGCGCGCCTCACGGATGCGGCCGGGCGCGGCGTTCCAGGCAGAACCGTGGCGTTCAGTTCCGATGCGGGCATTCCGGGCGCGGTCACGGACAATGGTGACGGCTCCTATTCCGCGCAACTCGCCATGCCCGGAGTAGCGCCTTCGGGCGCGTTCGGCGTGCGCGCGGCATGCGATTGCGGCGGCGCGGCCCTGTCCGCTCAAACAACCCTGACCGTGCCTCCCAAGCCGCCCGCCACAATCTCCATGACCGCGGACCATGAAACGGTTCATGTGTCCAGCGCCGCAAGCACAATCGTTCGTGTTCTGGTAACGGACAACAGCGGACAGGCCGCAGCGGATCAGGCCGTGACCCTAACGGTGTCCCAATCTGGCACAATCCAGACGCAAACCCTCACCACGGACAGCAGCGGACAGGCCGCCGGGGAGATCGAACTGACGCCCGCGGCCGGACAGACTGTGGTCACTGGGTCCCTGTCCAGTAACCCATCCATTTCCGCATCCCTTACGATACAGAAAATCAAATACGCGGTGTCGCGCCTGGAACTCACGGCCCTGCCGCAGAGCATTCCCGCCAACGGGGCCGCAACCCTGGACATCGAGGCTTACGCCATTGACGAGACCGGAACGCACGCCGCGGGAGAACGCATCGAATTCCGGCTGAACTCCGGCTCCGGAAGACTCAATTCCACAAACTGCACAACCGGCGGCGATGGCCGCTGCACTGTGCAGTACACCTCGGGCCTGGCCTGCGGAACCGTGTCCGTACAAGCGTACGCATACTCCGAAGACACAGTGCGGCAAAACGCGGATGCGCAGGAAATGCCTGCTGTGCCGGCATCCCTGGAACTGAACAATCAGATTCCGGCACAGATTACCGCCAACGGCGCCGAGCAATGGACCATGCGCGTTCTGGCTTTGGATTCGGGGCAGTGCCCTGTTGCCGGCGAAACCCTGAATCTTTCCATGCAGGGCGGCAGCGGGAGCGTGGCGGCCCAGGCAGTGACCGATGCGCTCGGCGAAGCCGCAGCCCTTTACACCGCGGGGCTTGTTCCCGGAGACGCCACAATCCTTGCGCGGTCCCGCACCGCGCCGCTCGTTGCTCTTTCAACAACGCTCACGCTCCTGCCGTGGCAGCCCTCTTCCTACGATGTGTCCGTGTCCACGCAATCACCCGCAGCGGGCGTTCCGTTCACAGTCACCGTGACCGCGCGCGACTACTTCGGCGATGTCATGACGGAATGGGACGCCTCGGACCTGGCGTATTCAATGTCCGGCCCGTCGAACGCGCCCGATGGGACTCCGCCTTCTCTTCCCGCGGCAGCTTCCATTCTGTCCTCTTTCAGCAATGGTTCCGCAGTGTTTAACGTCACGCTTTTCAAGGCGGAAACCACGATACTGCGATTCACGGATGGAAAAGTGACAGCGGAATCGCCGGGCGTCACGGTTGCGGGTGCGGCGGCTGTTTCATTTGACGCATCCGCAAACCCGGCCCAGACTGCGGGCGCACAGTTTTTGATGCAGGTTACGGCCAGGGATGTTTATGGAAATGTCGCAACCTACGATCCGTCCGGAAAAACCTTTACTTTAAGCGGCGCGGCCGCATCCCCGGACGGATTCGCGCCATCGTACCCGTCAAGCGCGGCCACGGCTGCGTCGTTCAGTTCCAGCACAGCCGCCCTTCCTGTCACGCTGTTCAAAGCGGAAACCGCATCGTTGTCAATCAGCGACGGTTCCATTACCGGGACCACGGGTGCAATCACGGTCGCGCGCGTGCAGGCATCATTGATAACAGTGGTCCAGAACAATAACCAGTCTCAAATCATCACGCAGTCTCTCGCCCAGAACCCCGTGGTTAGGGTTTCTGACGCGTACGGCAATCCCGTGGCGGGCGCGGCCGTATCGTTCGCAGTCACGGGCGGAGGCGGTTCTGCAATAGGACTGTCCCAGACCACGGACGCCTCGGGACTTGCCGCCCCCGGTTCCTGGACCATGGGTCCAACCATTGGCGCAAATACAATGACCGCCACATTCACCCAGGACGCGGGCGGTTCCGTGACCATAAACGCCAGCGCCTTCGTGCCTTCGCCCAATGCCGTCATAACACTGGAATCCCACACAAACTACATCTGTCCAAACGACACGGTGGACCTCACGGGCGAAAATTCCACGGCGTCGGCTGTGTCTTCACTCACGGCGTATTCCTGGAATTTCAGCAACGCTCTGGGAGGCGCATCCACCACGGACGCCAATCCCGGTCTCCTGCAGTACACGGCCACGGCAACGGTCCCGGTCACGCTCACGGTTACGGATAACTTTTCACAGACAGATTCCGAAACCTATTATGTGTATGTGGATTTTCCGCCCAGCCCCTTTACGCTATCCGCAAGCCCCGCGACCATCACTGCGGACGGCGTGTCCGAAACCACGATCACATCGTCCACAATTTACGGCTGCGGACAGGCCATAGTGGCTGACGGAACCCTGTTCACCGTGGCGCCGTCCCTGGGCGCCGTCACTTCCCCTGACCAGAGCGGCCTTGGCGGTGTGCAGAGGCAAACCACAGGAGGCGTCATCCAGTTCACAGTGCGTTCCGGAACCGAGATTGGCACTTCGGTGGTTGTGGCGCAAAGTGTGGAATTCTCCTCATTGAATGCGTACACGCCCGTAACATTCACCGGTCCTGACACAGTACGGCCATTTGTGGCATCACATTCCCCGTCAGGAGGCAATGTTACCGGTCTCGTGAATCAGATTTCCATTGTCTTCAGCGAAGATGTGAACATAGCGCCGGACGACATCCGGGTCAAGAGAAACGGGTCCACCGTGAGCGGCGTCTGGAATTACACAAACGGCAATTATACCGCAGTATTCACTCCGGACTCCCCCATCAACGCGGACGGGGCAACGATTGATGTAACAGTGCGCGACACAATCGCCGACCTTGCGGGCAACAGGCTCGACGGCCAGCAGACAGGAGCCAACAGCGAATACGAATTCTCGTTCGGCGGTGAAATTTCATCAACGCCTCCAGTGATTGGCTCGTGCAACGCCGCTCCCGCCACATTCTCCCCGGACCCAACGGATGGACTGCCCAACTCGTCTCACATCGCCATCCCCGTGACGGATGATGCTTACATCAAATACTGGCGCGCGGACATTCTTTCCGGCGGCGCCACGCTTCGGTCATATGTGCAATACAATGCGTGTTCTTGCGGTAATCTGTGCGCATCCAACACCATAGCGTGCGGCAACTGCTGCTCCAACAATGCCGCGCCTCCCGGCTGCTGCACAAGCTCGGCAGGAGATGTGGAATGGGACGGCAAAAACGCAAGCGGGGATTTCGTGGCCAACGGCGTGTATGATTACCGTGTCACGGCTTATGATCTCGAATCCAACGCAAGCGCCGCGTGCGACGCACAGGTCACGGTAAGCAATCCCATAGATTTCGGCGGGTTCGGTCCATGACGCTGCACGCCCGGAGGTGTTGCTTTTTGATCACAGCTATGGACTCCGCATCCACACGATGCATTCGTGCCGCAGCCTGCCTATTTATTACTCTATCGGCTGCACTCATGTGCGCCCTGCCCTGCATGGCCGGAACAACGCCCAATGCGCAACCCGAAATATTCTGCGAGTTTTCTTCGAACCGCGCGCCCATTGACAGGGACAGCGTGCGAATCGAGGTGGACGGCCGCGACGTCACACGGGACGCGATAGTCCAACCCTGGCGCGTGAGCTACACGCCCGCCGCCCCGCTTGCGCTGGGCCGCCACTTTGTGCGCGTCACTGTCAGGGATCTCGAAGGCGCTCAAGGCGTCAAGCAATGGGAATTCACCGTGGATCCAGCGGCGCACGAAACGCAACCCGCAACCATGGCCTTTGCTCCGCCCACCCCGGCTAACGGCGCCGTGCTCACGCATGGAGACGGTATTGTCATCGCAGCAAAAACAGAAACGCCCGGCTCCGCTCCGTCCCGGAATCCGAATCTCAAACTGTTTCGCAACGGAGTCCCAGTATCCGCGCCCGAACCCGGATCATGGTCGTATCACGGCGACGGCTTCTCTGTCAGTCTGCCTGCTCTGCCCCCCGGCCGTTACGCCGCGGTTTTGTCCGCGCCCGGCGCGGAGCGCGAAATTTCCACGGCGTTCGTGGTGGCGCCGGATCCGCCGCGCATTGCATCCTTTTCCGTGGAGCCGTCGCGGATTTCCGCGAGCGGCGGCCTGACGGCGGTTTTGTTCATTGAAGATGAGTCGGGCGCAGGCGCGGACTCGTGTGTTCTGTCCTTTTCCCGCAATGGCCGTTCCGTGTCCGTGAAAACCGTGCGCGCCGCGGCGGGCGCCAACCTGCTCATGATGCAAGCATCAAGCATCGAGCCATCGCCTGCAGGAACTTACCAGGCCACGATACAATGCACGGACGCCGCGGGCCGCGCCACCAACCAGGCAGTACCCGTTGCATTCACCATCGAAGCCGCACCCTCGCAGCTCGCGGCGATAGATGCCCCGGCCTCGCGAGGCGGCACGGCCCTGTTCATGGATCGCCTGTCCGCACAGGTTGCGGTTTCACACATTGACATCACAGGCAAAGCGCCCCCCAATTCGAACCTTGCCCTTTTCGTGAACGGCGCGCGAGCGCTCGAACGCACAGCGGACACATGGGGCGCATTCCGCTTCACAAGCGTCCCGCTCGACCCCGGAGATAATACCATCTTCGTGGCCGTCGAGGATTCCGCAGGCCTGTCTTACATAGAATCGAACCGCGTGCAAGTCGCATATATTGAACCGGAAACCGCTGTCGCGCATTTGCCCGAGCCGGACATGCCTCCCGCCGTGGAACCCGAACCTGGTCCTGCCACGGATATCAATCCAGTAACGCCGGAACCTGTGATTCCGGATCCGGTTCCCGTTCCCGGAACACCGGACGAGCCGGAGCCGGTCGAACAGCAAGAGCCGGCTCCTGTTCTGGTTGAACTGACCGTTCATGTGCCGCCCGGCGCGTCGCACGGAAATAATGTGCCCGTGCGCGTGAGCGCGCCCCCGGGCGCTTCTGTGTCGTTGTATGTGAACGGCGTCCTCACCGCCACGGCATCCGCGAACATCGGAGGCCAGGCGCATTTCAGCGAACTGGACTTTGACTCCGGAGACAATGAACTGTACGCCTCCGCCATTATTGACGGCGCGGAAATCCGCAGTCCCGCAGTCACGGTGCATGTGCAACCGCATTCACGGGGGAATCCATGAAGCGGCTCCTCTGCCTCTCCATCGCCGTGATGATTGTGGCCAATGCGCACCTCGCCGCTCCGCAGGTGGAGTTTCCGCTGCCGGAATCGCACTGGTCATACAGCGCAATGGCCGCGCTTGCGGCCGCGGGCCTGGCCCCCGGTTTCGAATATGCGGACTTTGACGGCCGCCGCACTTTCACACGCGAAGACATGGCCCGAGCCGCCGCAGCGGCTCGCGATTTCTTCTCCACCTCTCCTTCTTTATTTTCTTCAAACCATCTGGAACTGCTCGACAGGCTTCAGAACGAATTCAGGGACGAACTCGAACGCCTCGGCATCTACAGGCCCCTGCCCGCGACCGAATCATCCCCCCCGGTTCCACCCGGACACTGGGCCTACGCCGCACTGGAAAAATTCGCGGCCGGAGGATTTTTTCCTGATACGCCCGCGCACCAATTCTCCGGCGGCAAAATTCTCACGCGTGCGGAAATGGCGGCTTTTGCCGCACAACTTCTGCAGCGCCGATCCTCGGACCCCTCGCTTTTCAATGATGAACAAGCGCGCATGTTGGACTATCTCGAAACCGAATTTCAAGCCGAGTTGCTAAACCGTGAATCAGTTCCCGCCATGGAGCAAAGCCGGGAACGCGCTGTTCCGCCCTTTGCCGTGTCCGGCACGGGCAATTTTTATGCAGGCGTCACAAAGGGCGACAAGGCTTCCATCACGGGCAGGCTCACCCTGGATGCGGACTCGCCCCGGATGGAAACCTATTTCTCCGGAGATCTGGACAACGCGGAACGCTCCGGAACGGACCTGGATTTCGGCCGCGGATACACATTCCAGTTGAACCGCAAGCTCATCGGATATCATTCGAATAAGAGTGATGCGGACAACGACCGCTATCTGCTGGCCGGAGACATCAACAGCATTGACTTTGACCGAGGCCTGATAGCCGGGGCCTTGAACATAAAAGGCGTATTCGCATCATCCGGTTCTCCGGCGGCGCGCACCACAGCTTTGTGGGGGGAAGACACGGAAGGCAATGAAATCGCGGGCGCGCGATTCGTGCGCCGCATGGGAGACGACACGCGCATCGCCGCCGTGTGGCTGCGGGAATAC
>JAGUYV010000073.1 GCA_020061125.1 bacterium
GGGATGCGCTTGGCGCGCTGCCCGGGGTGATTCTGTTCCACGCGACTCTGTACCTGCTCGGGTTCCGCGCTGCGGCCCTGTGCGCCGCGGGCCTGTACGCCGCGGCCTGGCTCGTGTTCTCGCTGAAATTCAAAAGCGAATGAACTGCGCGGCGCGGGCACGGGCGCTGGCGGGTGTGTGAGGTTCGCGCAACGCGGGCACATCCCCCTGACCCCCTTTGTTAAGGGGGACCTTTGAGCAACCCCGGCGGTTCGCGCCCCAAAGCGCGGAATTTGATTGGTATCCGTGAACCCCGATTCGAAACGCTTGCGGCGCGGGCGGGAAAAGCGGATCACGAATTTCCACGAATGAAATACGAATGGGCGCGAAAATTTTTGCCTGTGCGTTGAACCGCTTGCGGCGCTTGGGCGCGTGGATGTTGGGAGGCGCTCACCCCGGCCGCGCATTTCATCTTGGCGATCTCCCGTGCGCGAAATATGATATAATCCATGACTCTGGAAGCGACCGCCACGGGAGGAGCCGCCGCATGGACTTCAGCAAAATGAACAAAATCATCGAGGGCAAGACCAAAATCATTTATGAAAACCCGGACGACAAAGACACGGTTTTCATGGTGTTCAAAGACGACATCACCGCGGGAGACGGGGTCAAGCACGACATCATCCAGGGCAAGGCCCTGGTGGACTGGCAGACCAACCGCGACATCTACGAATACCTCAACCGCTGCGGCGTGCGCTCGCACTACATCAGCAGCCCCGAGGAAAAGGTGAGCGTCGTCAAAAAGCTCGAGCGCAAAATCAACCTCGAAGTGGTGAGCCGGCGCGTGGCCGCGGGCTCCATTCTGCACTGGGGCAAGGGCATCCAGGAGGGCGACCGCTACGACCCGGTCATCACCCAGTTCCACTACAAGGACGACCCCCTGCACGACCCCATGCTCGACGACGATTATATCGAATACATGATCCGCGCCAAGAACTCCATCGAATACTCCGAGGCGCGGCGCATCAACGCCCTGGTGTTCGACTGCCTGGAGCGCGCCTTCGCCGCGTTCGGCGTGCAGCTCATAGACTTCAAGCTCGAATACGGCATGATCAAGGGCGAAGTGGTGCTCATAGACGAAATCACCGGCGGCTCGTTCCGCCTCTGGCCCTACAAAACGGACAAGCCCAATCTGAACCAGCCCAACATCCTGACCGAGCTTGACCCCGCGGGGCGGCTGGACAAGGATGTGTACCGCATGGGCGGAGAACTCGGGGAAGTCAAGGACAAGTTCGGCGCCATCGCCGCCATCACCGCGAAGTTCAAAGACCTGCCCGCGTGAGCGGGCCGCGAACGCCTTGAAATACGGGCGGGCGGCCGTTAGAATATGAAGCGGCAAATTGGACCTTTTACATGATTTACCGCGCGGCGGCCCCGCGCATCTGGAGAGATGACCGAGTGGCTGAAGGTGCACGCCTGGAGAGCGTGTGTCGGCTAACCGCCGACCCAGGGTTCGAATCCCTGTCTCTCCGTAGCAAATTTATACTGAATGCCGGGCTTTTCGGAATAATCTGAAAAGCCCTTTTCTTTTTGTGTTTTTTCATTACTCAAGGCATTTCACGGAACACCATCAACCGCGGTTTTCCACGAAAATTTTCCGGATCTGCGTTCCATCTGTGTCCCGTGTTATAAATTTTGTGAAAACGGGGCATGCGTGCAGGGATCTCCCGCAAATTCCGCGCTTGCGCGCAATCTTCAATAAAATATTTACCGGCGCGCGCACGGGGCGCGGTTCTTGCGCGGGTGCGCGGATGCTGATAGAATCATGGGCGTTGCGCGGCCCGGCCCCCGGGCGCGCGCCGCAGGATCTCGACGCTTTTGCCAAAAGGAGAATTCAACCGTGAAACGCGCTGTGAGATGGGGTCTTTTCGCCGTGCTGGCCGTGGCGTTCGCGCTTACGGCCGTGGTGCTGGAGTTCATGAGCCAGGGCAAGCCGCAGGTTGACGGCCAGGCCCTGCTGCCGGGCCTCGAGGCGGAAACCACGGTGTACCGCGACGAGTACGGCGTGCCGCACATTATCGCGGACAACGAGCTGGACGCCTACCGCGCCCTGGGCTATCTGCACGCCCAGGAACGCCTGTTCCAGATGACAATCATGCGCCTCATGGTGCAGGGCCGCCTGTCCGAGGTTCTGGGCGACAAGCCTTTCAGCCAGGGCCGCATGCCCGGCGCCACCACGGTGGAACTGGACCGCTTCATCCGCACCGTGGGCTTCCACCGCATGTCCCAGAACCTCGTGAAGCGCATGCACCCCGACCAGTTGATGCATGTCAACGCGTATGTCGAGGGCGTGAATGCGTTCGTGCGCAATGCGAACGAGCTGCCCCCGGACCTGGCGCTGCTGCAGAAAACTTCGGGCTACAAGGTGGAGCCGTGGACCTCGGCCGATGTGCTGGCCATGGGCCGCTTCATCGGCTGGTTCTTGAGCGCCAACTGGGACTCGGAACTGCTGCGCCTGGAGGCCGTGAAGACACTGGGTCTGGAACGCGGCTGGGAACTGCTGCCCCGGCACAAGCACGATGGCCCCTACATCGTGCCCGATGAGGAAAACCCCTTCGCCGCCCTGACCGAGGCGCACAAGCCCATTCACGAAAACTACCTGCCGCCCGAGTTCAACCTGGACGATGTGCCCGAGGGCATGTTCGGCGCGCTCGTGGATCTGCACAAGGCGGCCGTGGCCTCGAATCTGCCCCTGACCTGGCCCTATGCGAGCAACAACTGGGCCGTGGCCCCGGAGCGCAGCGAGAGCGGCGCAGCCATTCTGGCCAACGATCCGCACCTGTCCCACCTGCTCCCCTCGATCTTCTATCAGGCGCACATCCAGACCAAAGCCGGTCTGTCCAGCAGCGGCGAGGGCCTGGACGCCATCGGCGTCACCTTCCCCGGCATGCCGTTCATCGTGCTCGGGCACAACCGCTTCGTGGCCTGGGCCGCCACCACCACGCGCGCGGACACCCAGGACCTGTTCATCGAACGCCAGAACCCGGACAACCCGGACCAGTACTGGGACCCGGTGACGAACGGCTGGCGCGAATACGGACGCCACGCCGAAACCCTGAAGATCGCGGGCCGCGGCAAACATAAAACCGTGGAATTCACCGTGCGCACCACGCGCCACGGTCCCGTTATCAGCGATGCCGTGCCCGAGCTGCACGGCGCGCCTCCCATCGCCCTGTCCTGGGCCGGCATGCTCCCCGGCCTGCACATTGACATGCAGGGCCGCATGCAGTTCGTGGGCGGCCACATCTCGTTCCTGGGCCTGGCCCACGCGCGCAATGTTGACCAGCTTTTCGGCATCCTCGAATACATGGACACGCCCGTGCAGAACTGGGTCTTCGCGGACACGCAGGGCAACATAGGGTACTTCGCATCGGGCATCTACCCCATCCGCAACCCGGCCTGCGACGGCACCCTGCCCGCGCGCGGCGACATCACCACCTGCGACTGGATGAGCGTGTCCGACCCCTTTGATTTCATCGGCTCGTACAACCCCCAGCAGGACCGCATCAGCCTCCTGCCCCAGCGCGTGCTGCCAAGGCTCAAGAACCCCAAACAGGGCTATATCATTTCCGCCAACAACCAGGTCATCAACGAAGCCAAAACGCCCTATGTGGTGTCGTTCAATTACATGGGCTGGCGCGCGGGCCGCATCGAGGAGTTGCTGAAAAGCAAACCCGCGCTCTCCGCGGACGACAACCGCAGGTTCCAGATGGATGTCCTCATGCCCCAGGCCCGGCGGCAGGTCCCCGTGTTCTTGGCCGCTTGGGAAAAGCTCGGAAACAAGAACAACCCCGCCGCCAAGCGCGCCGCCAAATACCTCAAGGACTGGGACTTCCAGGCGGACACGGACAGCGTGGCCGCCACCATCTACCACGCCGCTTACCGCGAAGCCATCGCTCTCACCCTGCGCGACGACCTCACACCCGGCCTGTTCCGCCGCGTTCTCAATGAACCCCTGCTGCACAACGCCATCAACAACGCCATCGAGTCCGGGCAGTTCTCGTTCTTCGACAACGCCGCCACAAAGGACCTCGTGGAAACCCGTGACCACATCCTGGCCGCGGCCCTGGAAACCGCGGTGGCCGGACTCGAAAATCAACTCGGCCGGAACATGAAAAAATGGACCTGGGGCCGCGTGCACAAAGCCGGGTTCACGCATCCCATCGGGGCTGCGGGCTTCCCGCTCAACATCTTTTTCAAGGACTATCAACTGCCCGTGCCAGGATCTCTGGACACGGTGTTCTGCGAATACTCGGAATTCGAGGACGGGCTGTTCCCTGTGCGCTCCGGCCCGGCGTTCCGGCAGGTGGTGGACATGAGCGACATCGCCTCCGCGCGCATGGTCATAGACACAGGCCAGAGCGGGCACCCGCGCAGCCCGCGCCTGTTCGACCAGAACCCCCTGTGGCTCACCGGGGGAACCATACCCATGATCATGGATCTCAAGGCCGTGAAAAAGACCGCGCGGCACAAACTCGTGTTCAAACCCGCGCCCCTGCCCGCCGCGGCCCCGGCGCCCATGCCGGACCCATACGGCGACTAATCGCGCGGCGCGGCACAGGAGGTTTTTTCGCATGAAAGGCGTTATCCTCGCAGCGGGAAAAGGCACGCGGCTGCGGCCCCTCACACTCGAAACGCCCAAGCCCATGCTGTTGCTGAACGGCAGGCCCATGCTTGACTATGTGCTCGACGGGTTCCGCGCCGCAGGCGTCACGGACATCGCCCTGGTCACGGGCTACCTGGCCGAAAAAATCGAGTCCCACTATAAGGACGGCGCGGCCGCGGGCGTGCGCATCACCTACATCCGCCAGCACGAACAGCTTGGCACGGGCCACGCCGTGAACCTTGCGCGCGAGTTCACCGCGGGCGAGCCGTTCATGCTGTGCTGGTCCGACATCATGTGCGGCGCGGCCGAATACCCCGATCTGCTGCGCTTCCACACCGCGGGAGAATACAGCGCCAGCATCACCCTCAACCGCGTGGACGACCCCTGGGAAGGCGCGGCCGTGTACATGGACGGCGACACGGTCACGGACATCATCGAAAAGCCGCCAAAGGGCCAGTCCGCAACCAATTACAACAACCGCGGCATCTTCGTGCTCGAACCTGTGATCTATGAGGAACTCGAACAGCTCAAAGCCGACAGCCGGGGCGAGTACAATGTGCCCGACGCCATCCGCAACATGATCCGCCGCGGCCTGCGCGTGGGCGGCATGCCCCTGTCCGGCCCAAGCTCGGATGTGGGCACCATCGAGGCCCTGCGGGAATGGGAAGAATTATTATTGAAGCAGGAGCGTTGAAAGCAGATCACGAATTTTCACGAATGAAAGAGAATAAACACCAATTCATATTGGCTTGTTGCTAGCATTCCCATGAGTTCCATGGTTTTGAAGGGAAAACGAGGCCTCCTGGCCGCGCATTTCGTGCCCCCTGTGGTTATCTTTGTTTTTGATTTTTGTTGTGCGGCTTATGCGCCCCGCGACGGCGGCGTTCGGCGACGCCGCCCTACATGTGTTGAAACACACAGAAACAAAGAGCCTTTCCTCTGCGTCCTCTGCGCACCCCTGCGCCCTCTGCGTCAATCCTTATCTCGATTTTCACGAGCAGCACCTATAGCAATTCCACGGCAAATGGCTGGCCCGTGTCGCCGATGGTGACCGTGGCGGTCTGCGTGTCCGGGTCGTAGTCCCAGGCGGA
>JAGUYV010000075.1 GCA_020061125.1 bacterium
ACGCGCTTGACCGCGCCCTGCGCCGCCTGCTCGTTCCCATCTATCCCTTCCTCAAGCATGTGCGCCTCATGCGCTACGGCGTGCAGAACTCCACCAGCAGCACCTCGTCCGAAGTCGAAGTCTTCATCCTCGCCAGCAACAAGCACGGAAAGCTCTACTTTTCCGAAGTTACCTCGGTGAGCGTGATCGAAGCCTCGTTCTTCGCTCTGGCCAACATATACAACCGTTATTTCAAGGATGATTACGAGCAGAAAGCCGCACAATCCTCCGGTAAAAAGCAAGACGGTTAACTCTTTGTACATGAGAGAAATGGATCGCAATGGAGCCAGACCCGTGAAGAAACCGAAAAGCAACGACATATTCGACGCCAAAGATTTCCCGGTCAGTTTTGTGAGGCGGTCCGTGTTTCAGGGCACGGGCGAGGATGTGGACGAAATGGCCGGCAAGCCGCTGGTCGCGGTGGTGAATTCCCACACGGAGATGAACCCCGGGCACATGCATCTGGGCGCTCTCGCGGAGCGCGTGAAGCAGGGCGTGCGCGCTGCGGGCGGCGTGCCCTTCGAGTTCAATGTCCCGGCCCCCTGCGACGGCATCGCCATGGGACACCGCGGCATGAAGTACATCCTGGCCCAGCGCGATCTCATCGCCGACCTCGTGGAAACGCATGTGCGCAGCATGCGCTTCGACGCCGTTGTCATGATCGCAAGCTGCGACAAGATCGTGCCCGGCATGATCATCGCGGCCGCGCGCCTGGACCTGCCCGCCATCTTCATCACAGGCGGGCCGAACGCCATGGGCATCCGCTTCAGCCCCGGATTCAAGGGCAGCATCGCGCACAAGGACTACGACAACTCCATGGACAAGTTCGCCACGGCCACCTGCGCCACCTGCGGCTCGTGCGAAATCATGGGAACCGCAAACACCTTCCAGTGCATGACCGAAGCCCTGGGCCTGTCCCTGCCCGGTTCGGCCACGATCCCGGCGTTCCACGCGGACAAGCTGCTGTTCGCGCGACGCGCGGGCGCGCGCGCCGTGGCCATGATCGAGCAGGAACTCACCGCCCGTAAAATCATCACGCCGCAGGCCCTGGAGAACGCGCTGGCCGTGGACCTGGCCATAGGCGGCTCAACCAACGCTGCGCTGCATCTGCCCGCTATCGCACATGCCATCGGCGCGTCGCTTCCGCTCTCAAAGTTCAATGAATTCAACAAACGGATTCCCACAATCTGCGGCATCGCGCCCAACGGGCGCCACGGCCTGACCGACCTTCATGTCGCGGGCGGCATTCCGGCCGTGATGAAGGTTATCGCCGCGGATCTTCACGGAGACACGCTCTGCGTAAACGGCAAAACCGTTGCGGACATCGTGAAAACCGCGCGCATATTGAATGCGGAAGTCATCCCCCCGCGGGACACGCCGCATCTGCCCGAAGGCGGCACCGTGGCGCTGTTCGGCAACCTCGCGCCCGACGGTTCGGTGATTAAACAGTCGGCCGTGGCTGAAGACATGCGCGTGTTTCAGGGGCCGGCGCGGGTGTTCGATTCCGAAGCGGACTGCCTGACGGCCATACGCGGGATGAAGCTCAAGGAGGGCGAGGTTCTGGTCATCCGCTACGAGGGGCCGCGCGGCGGTCCGGGCATGCCGGAAATGCTGGCCGTGACCATGGCCCTGGACCTGGGCGGGTACAAGAAAGTCGCGCTGGTCACGGACGGCCGGTTCTCGGGCGCCACCTCCGGCCCGTGCGTGGGGCATGTGTCGCCCGAGGCCTATTGCGGCGGCCCACTGGCCGTTCTGCAGGACGGCGACATCGTGTCCATAGACATTCCCGGCCGGAGGCTTGATGTCGCGCTTTCGGAGCAGGAAATTCAGGACCGGCTGCGCAACTGGACGCCCGTGGAAAACCCCGTGCCGCACGGATACATGGCTCGTTACCGCCGGCTCGTCGGCTCCGCGGCGCACGGCGCGGTATTGGATTAAGCGCCCCGTCAAAACAAGCACGCGCGGCCCGCAGATTATATTTTCATTGTTGTCATCCCGCCGACAGGAACATCTTTAGAATTATTGTTGTTATGCGAATGGGAAGATTCTTGGGCATGGGGGCCGTATGCCGGGCGCCGCGGAAGGCAAGATCGAAACCGGACTCAAGCACAGGGTGCTTGCGTACACCACGGATGTGGCCACGCGCTATCTGCTCGACATTTGCATAGATACCGGAAAATTTGAATTGCAGTACGCCAACACATCGGAAGACGCTTTCTCCGCGGCCGAGAAAAAGGGCGTTGACATCCTGGTGCTGGACAGCTCGGACGGGCAGCTCGGCGCGGACATTGTGCGCCGCATCGCCGATGCCAAGTGGAAGCACCTGGTGCGCGTGGTCCTGCTCATGGACAAGGCGCCCAAGCCCGGCAGCAACCACATGCAGCCCTTCGGCCCCTTCTGTATGCTCGAGGCGTTTTTCACCCGCCAGCGCCTCAACGCCACCCTCAACGAATCGCTCACTATCAAGGACACCGGAAGCCGCGTGCGCGCGGACGACAAGTTCTTCGATGTCACCATCTTCAACAAACGCAGCGCGGATCAGAAGCAGGAACCCGAAGCATAACGGGATTTCGCGCTGGAAGCAGGATCCATGCCCGAGGAAAAAAAAGACAAGCGCGTCAAAGTCGTGGTGGGTGAGGAACTGCCCCGGGACATCACCTCCATGGACGGGTCCGTGGTGCTGTGCCGCAAGGGCACCCTGGTGACGCCCGAACTTATCGAGCGCCTGTCCAACTGGATTGTGGAGGAGGAGCCGCGCCTCACGGACGGCGAGGAGCGCCCCAAACGCAAGGCCGCGCCGAGCCGCATGCGCGACGACATGCTCCGCCGCCTGGAATTCGAGCAGATCGTTTCCGAAAAAACACGCGAGAGCCTGGAAAAGGGCGCCGAGAGCTTTTTCGGCGGCGTGACAAAAGATAAAAAGGGCGGCCGCATGGACCTGGCCGAACTCGAAGACGCCATCCAGGAACTTGTGCAGGGCACCCCGGACAACCCCGATGTGCCGGTCAAACTCTTCGAACTCAAAAAGCACTCCTCGTACATGTACCAGCATTCCATCGAGTGCGGCATTCTCGCGTCCTTCGTGTCCACCACTTTGAACTACCATCCCATGGAAGTGAACAATTTCTCCATGTCCATGATGGTTCACGACACGGGCATCCTCGAGGTGCCGCTGGAGGTGCTGGACAAGGACGGCCCGCTGGCGGATGACGAATGGCAACGCATCAAGGGCCACACGCGCCGCGGCTTCGAGGTGCTCAAGCGCGTTCCGGGCATTGATCCCCTGGCCCTGCTCATGGCCATGGGGCACCACGCCTACGCCGACGGCTCCGGGTATCCGCAGGAGGTGGACTTCAACGAGTTGCCGCCCCTGGTGCATCTGGGCGCGGTCATCAACCACTTCGAGGCCCTCACCTCGGAGCGCCCCTACCGGCCCGCGTATTCCCTGTACGACGCCATGCGCATCATTCTGCGCCAGCGCGAGAAATACCACCCTGCGGCGCTCGAAAATTTTGTGCGCGTTGTCGGCATCTATCCCATCTCCACCTTCGTCCAACTTAACACCGGCGAGGTCGGTGTCGTGGTGCGCAACAACCAGGACGGCCTGTTCCTGCCAGAAGTCAAGCTCGTGCTCGATCAGACCGGAAAGCCCTATCAAAAAGAAATTATCGTCAACCTGCTCGAAGAGCAGGATCGCGTCATCACCGGCGTGCGCGAATCCATTTAGTACGCGCCGGGAGCAAATAAACCGGATCGGCCGTTTCCGCCATGAACCTGGACCTGCTGAAAAAGAAACAGGATGCGATCTTCCAGATCGAGGCTGTGCCCGTGGCGCCCAAGCAGCGCAATTTCCGCGTGCAGGTGAGCGTTGCCGACCGCGACATGTCCGCGTTCGTGAGGATCATTCCCGTGGGCAAGCCCGAGGAGCATGTGCCGGTCACGGAAGTGGACATTCTGCTCAAGCTGTACTCCGCGGGCGTGCGTCTCGGCATTGACTACGATCGCGTCGGGCAGATAGTGGCGCGCATGCAGTACAACAAAGATGTGCTTGTGGCCATCGGCGAGGAACCGATCAAGGGCGAACCGGCGCGGCTCGAGCCCAAAGTGCATCTCGAGGAATTCACCACCGCGGAGCTGCTCAAGCAGTTTCCGGGCCAGGAAATCCGGCGCGGCGTGCCCGTGGATCTGGACGAGGTCATTGTTGAGAAGATACCGGCCACGATCGGCGTGCCCGGATACACCGTGCGCGGCCGCCGCATTGACCCCGAGCCGGGTGACGATGTGCAATTCCAGTTCGGAGACGGCGTGCGCGTGAACGACGACAAAACCGCGCTCGTGGCCGCCATGCCCGGCATGGTTGGCCTGTCCAAAGACATGATCGGCGTCAAGGATGCCGAATACGAGCAGTGGAAAGCGGAGATCAAGCTGCGGCGCGACAACATGGAGGCCGTGCTCACCATCATCCCCGGTCTCACAAAGCAGCCCGATTTCGACGAGTCCTGGTACCGCGAAATCCTGGATGACTACAACATAAAATTCGGCGCGGACCGCGACGGGCACCGGTTCATCCCCGACAAAGTGCGCGGTACTTATGTTCGCACCGTGGCCGAGGGCGAGCCGCCGCTCCCGGGCGAGGACGCAAAGCTCATCGAGCGCTACCGCGAGAGCGCGGACCCGGGACAGCGCATTTTCCCGGTGCAGGCCGGGCAGGTGATTGTGGAAAAGAAGCCGCCCGCCAAGGGTGCGCGGGGCCGCAATGTGTTGGACGAACCCGTGCAGCCCTCGCCGGGAAATGATTTCGATCTCGTTGCCGGACCCAATACCGCATTGAGCAGCGACGGGCTGAAGATCACGGCCACAGTGGACGGATTTGTGAGCCGCATCAAGGATGCCTGGACCGTGGCGCCGGCCATGCAGGTGGACCCCGCATCAGGCACGCTGCCGCGGCGCATCAACCACGACGGCGTGGTGCGCGTACTCGGAAGCCTGCCCCGCGGGCACATGATCGTGGCCGCGCACCATGTGGAGATTCTGGGCGATGTGTCCGAAGCCGAGGTGGTTGCCGGCGGCACCCTGCATGTGCATGGCGCGGTCCAGGAGTGCATCCGCACCAAGGTGCAGTGCGGCGCGGACATGTATGTGGGATCGGCGCGGCGCGCGCGCCTGCGCGCCGACGGCGCGGTGTACATCAAGGAAGCCGCGCGCGAGTGCAACATCATTGCGGGCGGCGGCCTGTTCGGCGAAACCCCCAAAGCGTCCGTGGCCGGAGGCCGCACCGTGATCGGCAACGGCGCGGACATCGCCTCCATCGGCGCCGTGCCAAAAGTCGCCACCATCATCTACGCGGGCGTTCCCTATGTGCTCCGTGTGCGCTTCGAGCAGACCTCCCGCGAGGTCATGGCCCTGCAGCAGAAACTCGATCTTGTGAATGCGCCCCTGATCAATCTGCATAAGAAACTGCTGGCCAAGCAGATTTCCAAACAGGAAATTCTGATGTACCGCAAGCTCAAACTGGCGCGCGAAACCCTGACCGAACGCCTGCGCCTGCGCAGGGCTTTGTTTGAGAAGCTCAACGAAGCCGTACGCGCCACGAGCCGCAATTCGCGCGTGCGCGTCACGGACGCCGCATTCGCGGGCGCGGTCATCGCCATCGGCACGAGGCCCCACAAAATTGAGGTCCGCACCGCCAAGTCCGAATTCCACCTCGACGACGACGGCAAGCATGTCGTGGTCCGGAAATTTTCTTGAACAACGCAAAACCGCGGCCGGCGTTCGCGAACCGTGCGCAAGCGGCCTATACTATGTGCCATGAACACACAGGGCGATCCGCGCCCGGACGCCGGCGCTCCCACGCGCAGGCCCCGGCCGGGCGAAATCCTCGAGTTGCGCATAGACAACCTCGCGTACGGCGGGCAGGGTGTGGCGCGTCTCGACGGCCTCGTGGTTCTGGTGCGCCGCGGCCTGCCGGGAGACACGGTGCGCGCGCGGGTCTCACGGCGGAAAAAGAACCTCATCGAAGCGCGGGTCGAGGAGGTTGCCGAACCCTCGCCGCATCGCATTGCGCCGCGCTGCGCGCACTTCGAGCACTGCGGGGGCTGCGCGTGGCAGCACCTCGATTATGGGCAGCAGCTCACCTGGAAAGAGCGGCATGTGCGCGATCACTTCGAGCGCCTGGCCGGCATGCCCGGCGCGCCCGTGCTGCCCATCGCGGGCATGGACGACCCGTGGCGGTACCGCAACAAAATGGAATATGCGTTCGGCGAGTTCGGAGACGGGCGGCTCAAGCTGGGCCTGCACGCCATGGGCCGGTTCGATGTGATTATTGACATAGATGATTGCCATCTGCAGCCCGAGGTGTGCAACGCGGTGCGAAACCGGGTGCGCGCCATGGCGCGCGCGGGCGGCTGGGCGGCCTACCACATGCGCCGCCACACGGGCGTGATGAGGCATCTGGTGCTGCGGTCCGCACAGGGCGGAGACGCGCTCATGGCGGTGTTCTCCACTTCCGGCGAGCCGTTCACGGACGCCCGGGAAACCGCCGAAACCCTGGCCGCGGAATTCCCGCAGATTCAGAGCGTGATGCACTTTGTCAACCCGTCAAAAGGCGGCGCGGCCGTGCAGGGCGAGGGCCGCGCGCTTGTCGGCCCGGACCGCATCGTGGAGGCCATTCTGGGGCTGGAGCTTGAGGTGAGCGCGGAGTCATTCATGCAGACCAACACCGCGCAGTGCGAACGCCTGTATGAAGCGCTGCTCGACGCCTGCGAATTCGACGGAACCGAAACCGTGCTGGATCTGTACACCGGGGCCGGCCCCATCGCGCTGCTGGCCGCGCGGCGCGCCGCGCGCGTGG
>JAGUYV010000042.1 GCA_020061125.1 bacterium
CGGGCGCGGACATTGCGCCCCTGGTGCGCCGGGTCGAGCGCCATGTGCAGGGCGTGCGCGCGCCCGTGAAAATCGCAATCATGGGTTGCCCGGTGAACGGCCCGGGCGAGGCGCGCGAGGCTGATGTGGGCGCGGCTCTTGGCAGGGCCTCGGCTTCGATCTTCAAGAAGGGGCAGGTCATTAAAAAAGTGCCAAAAGACAAGCTCCTGCCCGAGTTGCTGCGTCACATTGACGACATCGTGCGGGAGGCGGAATCCCAATGAAACGAGCGTTTACGGCGATAGCAGTCATTCTGCTGGCCGCGGCATTGCAGGCATGCGCGGCGCGCGCGGACGAGAACATCGCCCCGCGCTGCGAAATCACGGCCCAGCACCCGCTGCCGAACGCCCTGTGGACTCCGGTGCAGGTTGCGGACGGCGAGACCGGACCGATTAAAGGCTGGCTTGCGTATTGGGGATCATCCGCGAAGCCGTGGATCCGCTTCAAGCTGCCTGCGCGCGCAACCATTACCGGCATGGAGGTCATGCCCGCCACATTCCCGGAAACCGGGGCCAGCCGGTTCTCGCGCCCTCACCTTGTGACCCTGGAATTTTTCACGGGCAAGAATTCCGAAAAGCTCGCGTTCGAGCTTTCCGACGACGAGCAGCGGTTCCAGACCATCGAGTTCGAGCCGCGCGAAGCCGATGAAATCATGATCACCATTGAAAGCGTGTACGCGGGCGGCGCGCGCATCAGCGATGTGACCGGGTTCCAGGAGGTGCGCATCTTCACGCCCGGCCCGGCCGCGCCCGGCGACGGAAAATCCGCGCCGCCTCGGAATCCGGATGCGGATTCATTAAACTATGATGGCGCCGGGCAGGGCGCCGCCACAGGCACCCTGTCCAGCGAGGAAAAAGAAATCCTGGACCTTCTGCGCGCGCTCATCGAGAAGCTCGAACGCAGGTTCCTCCAGGACTGATCCGGGACAGACAGACATGGCATATTACGATTATGTGTGTGAAAAATGCGGCAAACAGTTCGAGATCCAGTGCGGGATCAACGACGACCGCAGCAATGTGAAATGCGCGCACTGCAAAAGCAAGAAGGTGCAGCGGCTCTTCAACGGCATCCAGCTCGGCGTGAAGAGCGAAGAGCCGTCCGGCTCGAAGATCGGCTACCGGGGCCGCGGCTCCAAACACGCCTGCGCCTCGTGTTCCTCGAAGAACTGCTCCACCTGCGGCTGAAGCCGCATTCCCCGAAAAGCAAATACCGTTCCGCGCCCGTCACCGCACGCGGTACGAGTTCACCACGGGATACAGCATGGTCACGCGCGTGGTGTCCGATATCTTGAGCGCCATGGAGCTGGAGTCCACGGCCAGGGCCGCGCCCACAACTTTGAGGCCCGCGTCATAGTCCGCGCGCACCGTGGCCGGGTCGAAACGCCAGCACATCTGATTGTCTTTTTTCCTGAAATCCGCTTTCTTCGGGCCTTTGGAAGGAGCCAGGGCGCCTGCCAGGTCGGACGCGGGCATGAGGTCGCTGATGCTGAACGCGGGCACATGCCCGGCCAGCCAGCCGCTGGTGAGTTCGGTTTCGGTCTGCGACGGCTTGTAACGCACATCGCGCGAGAACGCGATCACGCCGTACGCGAGCAGATCCGCGCCGATGTTGCGTCCGGGCTTGCCCGCAAGCTCCATGCACAGCATGATCTCGCGGCCGTAGTTGGCGGCCTGAACCGCGAGCACATCCAGGGCCGGGTCCAGGGCCGGGTCCTGCGTGTCCGCAACGAGCAGCATGCGCTCGCCGCCGGGCGGAACCTGGATGGCGGCGTTGCCCCATGTGTCGGTCACGCTCACGGTGTACAGCACCTCGTCGCCGGCCGCGGCTTTGGGCAGCGCGGCTTCGTAAATGCCGTGGGTTTCGTCAATGAGTTTCATATCTGCGGTGGTCTTTTCCCCGCCCGGTTTCCACCAGGTGAGCTTCACGGACGCAACTTTGTAGGACACCATTCCGGTCCACGAGCCGGCCATGACGCGCACCACGGGCGTGTCGCCGGGCGCGGGGCGGAACGGGTACAAATTCACGCCGTAGATCTCGGGGGCGACCCAGCCGCCCATATCCGCGGCCTCGGGCCGCGCGTTCTCGATGAGTGAGCGGAACCACGCCATGGAGTCCTGGGCGCGGGCGCATGATGTGAAAAGGAGAATTGCGGCGCACAGCGCCAATAGCGTCTTCTTCATTTGTCCACACCCCCGATGGCATTGATCACGGCGTCGAGCGCGGCGGCGGTTTTGGCCTTGTCTTTCGCGGACAGCGCCGTTTCGAGAGCGTTGAGCGCGGCCTCGACTTTTTCAAAATAAGGTTCCGACACATTGGCGCGCACCTGCATGGACTTTCCGATCTCCGGGTTGTGCGCGCCGGCGTCAATGGTCTTGAGCTTCTCGGCTGTGGCGTTCATCTCGGCGCGGGTTTTTTGCAGCAGCGCGTCCGCGCCCTTGCCGCCCGCGTCACGCACCGCGATCCACTGCTTCTCCTGCGGCGTGCGGTAGTCCGTGTCCAGGGTGTAATACCCCCGGAAGTGGTAGTAATCCTTATACAGCAGGAACTTGAACGCCTGCTCGTAACCGGGTTTGGCGTGCAGCGCGGCCAGGGCGTCCACCATTTTGTCCGGATCGTGCGCCGCGGGATTCCATGCGAACTGGGCCGTGGACGCGCACTGGACCTGGCACATGGCCGGCTCGGACGCGCCCCCCACGCCCGGTATCGGGATCTCGCCGAACAGGTTGTACGGGTTCATGGTGAACTGCGTGGTGTATTTGTAGATGTCGGGCGTGCGGGCCACGAGCGGGAAGATGGATCCCCAGTTGTCGCCGAGCGAAGGTTGCCGTTTGTAGAACTCGATGAATTTTTTCATGTCCGCGGCGTCAATTTTGGGAGCGCCGATTTCCGCGCCGGTCCAGCCGATGTAGATTTCCGGATCGAGCTTCTCGACCAGGGAGCGGGTGTAATCCATGGGCCACACGCCCGCGTAGATTTCGGGCACCATGACCGTGATCACATCCGGGTCGTAGGCTTTCAGCGCCTTGTGGAACCTGTTGGAGAGGAAGGCCTCGGCCTCGCCCAGATTGGCGAACTGCGCGCGGTCTTCGGGATGGTACATCATGCCCAGGGTGTCGTCGAAGGCGAGGATGAAATAGCGCACGCCGAGGCCCTGGAGCTGGCGCGCCTTGCGCATCAGAACCGCGAAATCCTCGTCCGACCCGTACGACACGCCCTGCGGCGGGGCCAGCACGAATCCGAACTGGATGTGATATTTGCGGCAGCGCTCGATGAGGCGCTTGAAATTGAACAGCTCGATGTCGTCGTACAGCTCGCGCCAGCTCCGGCGCATTTTGCGGTCGCCCTTGGGTCCGTACATGAAGGAATTGATCTTCACGCTGCCCATCCAGTCAATGACCCCGAGGCGGCCCTCGGTGTCCCACACGCCGTATGCGCCCTCGAACACGCCGCGCACCGGGAACGCCGGGAAGTCCGTGATCTCGGCGCCGGTGAGCGCGATCATGCCCTTGTCCGTGTCGCGGTACAAGTGCTTGAAAGTCATGAGCGCGTAGAAGAACCCGTCCTCGCCGCAGGCCTTGACCGTTACGCCGCTCCCGCTCACGGTGAGGAAATAGGTCTGCAGCGCGGGGTCGTCCAGCATGGATTTTTTCTGGTAGGGCTTGAAGGAAACCTTCTCGCACTCCTTGACGGGCAGCCATGTGAGCGTGAAGGTGACGCCGCCCTCTTTTTCCTCGAAACCCCACTGGCCGAGGAATGATGCGTATTCATTCACCGTGGCCAGGGAAATGTTCTTGTCCGCGTTGATGGCGAAGGATTTGGCGGCCGCAGTTTCCGCCCTGAACGCGGCTTTCTGCGGTGTGGGGAAGAACGCGGGTTGCGCGGCCGTGCGCGCGGCCGCGGCGGATATGACGAACAGCAACATGGCTGCGAGCCTTGCGGCCCGTGCGGCGGTCGGGTTCATATCGCGCCTCCTCTGGTGGAATGGCCGCGCCGGGGCCTGCGCCTGGCGGGCATGCACAGTATATCCAAAAACCGCGCGCGGGTTCAATGTATCCGGGGATTCGGGGAATCAGGGAACATGAATGTTAATAGCCGGCAAGGCGCAATTTCGTCGTGCACGGCCGGGTTTTTAAAAACCGGATTGTGCGGGCAGGCGCTCAAGCTGGCGCGCGCCACGATCTATTCAAAAAGGTGTTTGTATTCCCCGTAGCCCTCGCGCTCCAGATCTTCGGCGGGAATGAAGCGCATGGCGGCGGAGTTCATGCAATAGCGCTTGCCCGTTGGCGAAGGGCCGTCGTCGAACACATGGCCCAGGTGCGAGTCCGCGTGCTTGCTGCGCACTTCCACGCGCGTCATGCCAAGGGATTCGTCCTCCTGCGTGACGATGTTTTCGGGCTTGAGCGGCCTGGTGAAACTGGGCCAGCCCGTGCCGCTGTCGTATTTATCCGTGCTTGCGAACAGCGGCTCGCCGCTCACCACATCCACATAGATCCCCGGCTTTTTGTTGTCCCAATATTCGTTGTTGAAGGGCGCTTCGGTGCCGTTCTGCTGCGTGACACGGTATTGCAGGTCCGAGAGCCTGCCGCGCAGGTCGCCGTCGGACGGGCGCGTGAAATTCTTGTCCCTGTCTCGGAACGGCGACTCCTTGACCTGGCACCATGCGCCCTCGATGTATCGGTCGCGGCCGGAGCCGAGCCGGTACGCCTTGTAGCGCTGCTCGCTCTTTTTGTAAAAGTCCTGATGGTAATCTTCGGCCTCGTAAAAAGCCTTGACCGGGAGAATTTCGGTCACAATGGGCTTGCTGAAAATGCCGGAATCATCGAGTTGCTTTCTGGATTTCTCGGCGAGCCGCTTCTGCTCCTCGTCGTGGTAAAAAATGGCGGTGGTGTAATGCCTGCCCCGGTCCACAAACTGGCCGCCCGCGTCCGTGGGGTCAATCTGCTTCCAGAAAACTTCGAGCAGTTGTTCGTATGTAACCCTGGAAGGATCGTAAATCACCTGGATGGCTTCCCGGTGGCCGGTCCGGCCCGAGGATACTTCGTCGTAAGTGGGGTCTTCCTCGGGACCGCCCGCGTAACCGGACAGCGCCTCGATCACCCCGTCGAGCTTCTCGAACGGCGGCTCCATGCACCAGAAGCAGCCTCCGGCGAATGTGGCTTTTGCGTAGTTTCCGCTTTTCATGGCTTTGACCTCTCCTTTTTCAGCGTGTCCCGTGCGCGTGCACCCGGACACAATTAAACCGAACACAAGAATTGCTGCAATCTCCAGCGGCCGTTTCTTCATGGCTATCACTCCCGTCCTTGACCATGATAAACCCCGCCCCTGCACATACAACACGCGCACTGGCCCCAAGAGTTTCCACTCCAAAGCGGCTGCGAGGCGTCCGTGTTGTTTGGCGGAATTTTCGACAAAGCGTCGCGACTTGCATTTCGCGGATACAAGGCGTCACCCGCATGCGCGGGAATGCTCTCTTCCGAGGCGTCATTAATCAATTAAATGAGATGCGTTGCATGGGGATGCGGCGGTCGCGGTTCCATTCCGCGCTGGAATACTTCCAGGCCTGGAGCGCGCGCGCCGCGTGGAGCAGCGCGGGCGC
>JAGUYV010000046.1 GCA_020061125.1 bacterium
ACGGTGAGCATGTCTTCCGCAGTGTTTCCTGCGCTGTCCGTCACGGTCAGAAGCACATAGTAATCTCCACCCAAATCGAAAGTGTGGGACGGGTTCTGGGTGGTTGCGATTTCTCCGTCGCCGAAGTCCCATTCGTAGGTCACGCCGCTGCAGTTGTCGCACACGGCCGCGCCCGCGAATTGGGCGGTGAGTCCGGGTTCTCCGTAACCCTTGTCCACGCTGGCGTTGGCGGCCAGGTAGCCGCTGGTTCCCGAAGTGACCGTAACGGTTGCGAGTGTGGTTCCGGATTTGGAAACGGTGTAGGTGCCCGCACTGGTGAAGGTGCAGGAGAGTTGTCCGTTGCGTCCGAAGGTGAGTGCTGTCGGGGGGCAGTTGGTGTTGGGAATCGAAAGCGCGAATGAGTTCAGAGCTGAAATGTTCTTGACATTCAGCGTTTCGCCCACGGCCAGGGTGAATGTGCTGGGAACCGTGATAGGGCCGTCGGTAACGATGCCCAGTTCCGAATACACCAGACTTGTGGCGCCTTCGAATATGGTCACGACTTCATTTCCGGCGGCCACGGTGTTGCCGTTGGCGTCGTCCGCGTTGATGGCGAAAGATGTTTCGCCCACGGGGATGTCCGCGATGGTGGCTGTCACGAGTTCGCCGGGCGCGCCCGTGACGGTCTGCACCAGTGGCTCGGCAAGGCTGTCATTCGAGACCTTGATTTCAATGGACGCCGTGGTGTCGGGAATCTTGGACACCGTGCGCGCGGTCTCGCGGCCCGAAGAGCCGCCGGGCATGACGAAGCTCAATCGGGCGGATCCCGTGGGAACGCTCGCGGATGTTGCGGTTGAACCACCGCCGCCTCCGCCGCACCCGGAAACAAGCGTGAGCGCCATGGCGCAAGCCATGACCAGAATTGTGATTATCGCGAATTTTGTTTTCATTGTGTGTTCTCCTCTCCGGTCACTCGATGACGATGACCGCACCGCCGGTTCCGGGTGCATATTGATAGGTCTGATCGATGATGTCGTTAATCACGGTCTCCTGATCAATGATGTCTCCGCTGATGCTGTCCACGGCCTGATTAGCGATATCTTCATCGCTCAAATCCTCATCCATTCCGGCGTCCAGGGTGGCGTCCGTGTCTTCATCGCCGTCAAGCGAGGTGTCCTCGCCGTCGTCTTCATCACTGTCCTCGTCATCGTCCTGCAAGGAGGAATCGTCCTCACCGTCGTCTTCGTCGTCACCGAATTCGAGTTCAATGCTCTCGGCTTCGGCTTTAATTTCCTCGGCTTCTGTCTTGAGAACATCCAGTTCTTCGGCGGGAATCTCCGCAGGCTCCGGCGGAGGCTCATTGGCCACAACATCTACCTGGAAGTTCTGATCAATCACCACTTCCACGCCTTCGGACTCGACCGCGAACGACCCGTCCAGAACCTGGAACGAGGAAACGCCCGGGTCCGCGGTCACGATGATTTCCGAACCGCGCACGCCGGCGATGGCCGTCGGGGTTTTGATGGTGAATTCGGAGTTCGAGCTTTGCAGCTTTCCCACTTTGGCGTATGTTTTTCCGTTTTTGACATCCAGGCCGGTTTTCTGCGCGGCGCCGTCCTTCATGCTTTCCGTGATGGCCATGGCGCTTAATTCATTGACTCGCACCACATTGCCATTTTCCCAGGCAAGGATGCAAGAACCGCCTGCTGCGGTCTTGACCTGCGATCCCTTGTTCAATGACATATTGTCTGTTGCCGCGGTCCAGTTGGACGCGCCTGCCTTCATGACCATGACATTGCCCTTGATTTTCGTGACCTTGACTTTGAGCGGCGCGGCACAAACTGCGGCGCTGAACAGGACCACTGCGAGCAATCCGAACATCGCCTGTGCTGTTCTCTTCATAATGTCACTCCTTCCATGTATTCGTTCGTGATGTGAATATAATTGGATGCCTCCCGGCAATATCGGGAAAACAGGCTTCTGCCTGTGTGTGTAAATTGCAACTGCTCATAACATAAACATTTCTCTTTTGCTTTTTCAAGTAAATGCGTTTAATCTTCTAGAATTATACCACAAAACGGCAATATGTGAAAAGATGTGATGCTAATCACGAATTATCGGAAATTCGACAAACAACGCGACTATTTCTCACGCTTGTATCTTCAGCCAAGGCATGATTTGCCGACAATGGCAAAAAAATGGATTCAAAGGGTTTCAAAAGAATATTTTTGTGTTAATATGATTCATTACAATAGGATTGAATACATTGGAGAGGTTGTGCAGGATGACGGATCATGCTGTCAAAGAAGAGTATCCCGGTCATGTGCCGGTGTTGAAAATTGAGGGGCGCACGCTGCCCGAGGCGTGGGAAAAGTCCGTTCTGGCCGCCTGGGAACAGGGAGCGCGCGTTCCCACGGAATACGACAAACCAGGGGATCCGCCCAGCCGGGACACCACCATGATCATCGTGGTGCACGAGCCGCTGGCCGAGCCGCGCATCCACCGCGCGTTTCCCGCAGGCCTGGCGGAACTCGAAGTTTATCGTCAGGAAGTGCTCCTCGGAATCCACGATCACTGGATTGACCCCGACGCCGGAAAGTGGACCTACACCTACCACAAGCGCTTATGCGCGTACGAAACAGAAGGCCAGACCATTGATCAGGTGGCGTACATGGTGGACCGCCTGGCGCGCGACACCTGCACGCGCCGCGCCAACGCCATCACATGGAATGTCGCCCTGGACCCGCCCACGGACGACCCGCCGTGCCTGCAGCGCCTCTGGGGCCGCATCATCACTACGGAGCAGGGCGAGCTGGTTTTCAATTTCAACACCCACTGGCGCTCGCGCGACGCGTACAAGGCAGCATTCATGAACATGTTCGCGTTTACCGATCTGCAGCGCGCCATGGCCGCGGCCCTGTCCGAAAAAATCGGGAAACAGGTCGCCGTGGGCCGCTACTGCGACATTTCGGACAGTTTTCACATCTATGGCTCGTATTTTTCCGAGTTTGAAGGGTTCCTGCAGCTCATCGAGAAGCGTTCGTTCGAGGACCGCACCTGGAACACGGAGTTTGCCGAACCGTTCTTCGAGGAAGCGCGGCAGAGAATCGCCGCGGAAGGCAAATGACGCATGGCCCCCGCGGCGTTGCCCGCGGGCCATGCTTGTGATACCATCAAAGAACGGGGCGCGCCGCGCTCCGTCCTACCTTCATTCTGGAGGATCCCCCCATGAGAATAGCCGTAGACGAATGGTGTTACCACAATTCCATGATGATCGGCCGCATGAACATCGAGGAACTCATTGCCCGGTGCGGCGAACTGGGCGTGGACGGCGTGGGCTTTGATTACTTCATGCTGCCCTCCGAGCACAAAAAGGATTCCGAGCAGATTCAAAGTTTGCTTCAGAGCAACAACCTCGAACTGGTTTTCGGGTTCAGCATGCCGTTTGCGCTGCCCGAGTTCACCTTCAAGCTCATGGAGAACAAGAAGGACGAAATGTTCGATCTGGCGCACGATTTCGGGTGCAAGGTGGTGCGTGTCATCGGCGGCGTGGTGCTGCCCAACCCCGTGCACAAGCCGTTTCATGTGTCGGTGTCCCGGCGCCAGGAAATCAAGACCGTGGCCAAGAACCTCAAATCTTTCGTGGACGATGCGGCTCTCGAAGGCCTCACCGTGGCTCTGGAAAATCACACGGATTACAAAACCGACGAGATGCTCGAAATTCTGGACCTGGTGGATAGTGAAGCCATGAAGGTCACACTCGACACGGGCAACGCCATGTTTCTGAAAGAAGACCCGGTCGAGACCGTGGAAAAGCTCTCGCCCTTCGCCGCATACACGCACATCAAGGACATGAAGCACTTCGGCCCCCTTGTCATGAGCGTGCCCCTGGGCCAGGGCGAGGTGGACATCGCGTCCATCATCAGCATTCTCAAGGATACAGAATACAGCGGCCTGTACTCCATCGAGGTGGATCTGCCCCTGTGGAAGGTTGACGAAGAGGACTCCGCGCTGCAGCAGAGCATCGAGTACCTGCTGAATCTGGACAAGTCCACGGATCGCGCCGCAGCCGCAGCCGCGGACGACGGCGACGACTGACGCGGCTAAAAGCACGGTCCTCAATTCTATAAGTGTTGGATGCAACAGCGCGATTGCTAATGATCGTATGGTATTCCTGTATTCTTGCAAGTGTCTGCCTGTCAAGTATGGAGTGTCAACAACTGCCTCTTGAACATCATGACGGGTGTGAAATACCACATCGTCATTGCATGTCGAAATCAGCTTGAATAATATATGTTTCCATTTTGATAATTTGGATTTAAGCCCGGCATCCATGAGATGAGTGTTTGGGAAATGGCTATAATACAACAATGAAACAACAAATCTTCTCTTGTTCTGGAGTGCCTAATGAAATCAATCAGAATCATCATTGTGCTTGCTGTTGCGTTGTGGGGCGCGAACACGGCCCAGGCGCATCAGCCTCGATTCGTTTCGGGCCTTGAAACCGTTGTAAGCAATCCGGACATTTCCCAGGCCTTTTATGCGGAACTGAACGGAGAGCCCCATTCATTCCTTATCGAATCCGGCGAGGAATTCGAGCTTTTCGTCCAGTTGCTGGTTCCGGCCATTGAGGGCGCGGAAACGGATTTTTCCGCGGATGTGTTTCAAGAGGACGGCAAAATCGCCGAACTTGACGCCGCGGGGTCGCAATGGGACTTGTATTATGAAGAATTCGGCGGGGACCATTATTTCATGGGGCCGGAATTCACGGCGCCTGTCCCTGCCGGAAATTACAGGGTCGTAGTCCGTTCTCCGGACAACACGGGCAAATATGTTTTCGTAATAGGAAAGAAAGAGGTTTTCACTCCGCGAGACATGGTTCACGCTCTCAAAAGCCTCCCCCGGTTGAAATCGTATTTTGAAAAACCCAGACACACGGCGCTGTTCAACACCTCCGGCCGATTCCTGCTCCTCACGGCTGTGACTCCCATAATGCTCCTCAACGGAGAGGACATGCAAAAGGGCCGGAAAGAGGCCCTGCTCGGCGCGGTGATGGCACAACTCGGGGCCATTGTTCCGGCCAGCGAATCAGGGTCTCCGGGAATGCTATTTACATCGGACCCGTCCATTGCGGAATCCTGGAGCATGAACAGGAGTTTTTTCCCTGCGCACGAAAGCGCGGCGGCGGGCGCAGGCCCGGATCTTGTGAAAGCAAGGGGAGGGCACACGGAACTGGCTCTGCGCGCTGGCGGCGATGTGCAGATCGGGTTCGGCCGCCTGGACTTCGCCGTAAACGGGTATGCGAACGGCGTGCGCACGGGTTACGCCCACGCGGGTGCGGATGTGTATTCCCTAAAGGCCGTGTCTGAACAGGGCCGCAACAACTGCGCCGGATTCGGCATGCAGGCCAGATATCTCGACAACCGGGACGGGGCGGACATGCGCTTCGTGGACATATTTACCACAGCGGGCGGGAGCGGATTCAAGGCCACGGCCGGCGTGACATGGCAAACCGGAGACGGCCTCGACACCCGGGCCGCGGGATTCGGCAACGCATCCTACGACATCACGGACGATCTCGCTGTGTTTGCGGAATACAGCGGCGCGGATTATTTCAAAGCCATACAGAAACATGTGATTCATTCTTCCATTGGATCCGCCGCGGACCGCATCCGGCTTCGCACCCTGTCCGCGGGATTGAGTGTGCGCCTTCCCGAGGATACATTTTTCAAGCTGGCCGTGTACGACGCCGGCGCGGGCAATGATATTCTGATGCAAATCAACCTTGCCCGATGACGCAAAAACCGCTTTACTGAAAATAAGAGCAAAAAATACTTGACACGCTCTGCCATGCCTGTTATAATCCGGGTTATGAAGACGAGCGATGCGCGAACATTGTCCCCGGACGCACAGGAAGCCATCCGCATGCGAGTGGTTGCGGCGGTGGGCGAGGGCATGACCCAGGGCGAGGCGGCGCGGGTGTTCGGGGTGTCCCGGGCGTCGGTGAATGCGTGGGTGAAGAAGCTCCGGGAGCAGGGCGCGGCCGGGCTGGAGTCCCAGACGCGCGGCCGCCCCGCGCAGACCACGCTTCTGAAAACGCGGTCCGAGGCTGCGGTTCGCGCCATCTGCGAACATTGCCCAGACGCGCTCGGGCTGGACGAGGCGCTTTGGACCCGCGAGGCGCTGTGCGCATTTCTTGCGCGTGAGCATGGCACGGACATTTCCGTGTGGACCGCATCGCGCTATTTCAAACGCTGGGGCTTTTTACCCCAGAGGCCGCTGTTCCAGGCCACGCGCTCGGCGCCCGCGCCCGTGCGGCGCTGGTTCGAGCGCGAATATCCTCCCATCCACGCCGCGGCCATGCGCCTCAAGTCCGAGGTGCTCTGGTGCGGTGATGCGGCGGTAAGCCCAGAGAAATTCCCTGGCTTTTCAGGGGTCATGTATTCAGCCATCACAGCACGCAACGAGTTGAGTTTCATGATTATGCCGGAATTCACCCCGGCCGCGTTCCAGGAGTTCGCGGAACGCCTGTTGCGGCAGCGTGGCCGCTCCGTGTTCATGATGGCCGCCATGCACCCGGTGTACGAGTCCGCGCAGGTGCGCGCCTGGCTCGCGGCCAACAGGGCGGGGGCGCAGCTCCACATCCTTCCGGCGCGCAGTCCCGAAGATGCGCCGCACCTGATCTATTGATGTAAAGCATTTATTGCACATAAAGCAAGTCGCGCGCGATATTGAAAAACCGCATCAGATCTTACAAACCAGGAAAGCGAGGCCATGCCATGCCTGCACTCACAAAACCGCAACCCGTTGCCTACAAACCCCTGCCGGGTCACCCGCGCCCCGCGGATGTAAACGCGCGCGCCGATGAACTCGTCAAGGCCGCCCTCGATGTCATCGAGACCGATTCCCATTCCCTGCAGGAGAAGATTGACGACGCCAAGCGCGTGGCTGGCGCGCTCACCACCGCAGTTGAATCCTTCCGCACCAATTACAAGCGTTTTCACGACAACGACCACACGCTGCTGCCCCCGTATGTGATTTGGACCATGCACAACACCTGCAATTTCCGCTGCACCTACTGCGACAACCATCGCGGCGAAAAGTATTTCGATCTCAAAAACGAGGGCAAGCTCGACACGGAACAGGGCAAGAAATTGCTCGGGATTATCCGCGAAAACACCACCGGCATCTATTTCTGCGGGGGTGAGCCGACACTGCGCCAGGACCTTCCCGAACTGGCCGCGCACGCCCGCAAGCTCGATTTCTTTCCGCTCATGATCAACACCAACGGCTCCCGGTTCCACAAAATGCTGCCCGACCCCCGCTACGCCTCATTCCTCAAAAACATGGACATCATCATTGTGTCCCTGGACGCGCTCAACATCGAGCGCCTGTCCAAGGTGTGGGGCATGCCGGAAGATCTGTGCGAACAGGTTGTGGCCAACATCCTGGCCCTGCGCCGCCTGCAAAAGCGCGTGCGCTTCAAACTCATGGTCAACACGGTCATCACCCCGGAGACCATCGGGGAGGCCGACGCGGTGCTGGACTGGGCCAATCACCACGATATCTGGTACTCGCCCGTGCCCATGAACTGCGGCCCGCGCGTGAACAATGTGCTGCTCGAAAACGACGATTATCAAAAACTGGTGCGCAAGATTATGAAGCGCAAGGAGCAAGGGCACAAAATCCTCGGATCGCGCCGCCTGGTCAGCGATCTGCTGAACGGCAAGCCCATCAAGTGTTACCCTTCGCTCAAGCCGCACATTGACATTGACGGCTCCTTGATCTGGCCGTGCAAAGTCGGGTCCAATCTTGACCCCGTGAAGATCAATGTGCTCGAATACGGATCTCTGGACGCCGCATATCTGGCTGCGGCCGCGCGCATCAACCCCACGGACATTCACGGCCACGGACCGGGACAGTGCGGCTCGGACTGCAACTGGATGCAAAATTACACCACGGATGCGTATGTGCGCGGCTTGAAGAAGCCCGTGGGCGGCGGCCTGGCCAAAGAGCTGTTCGAGTTCGCGGGCGTGGTGTGAACGATGCCGGACAACGCCGGGACAGGACCGCAGTAACAGAAACATAACCACGAAGAACGCATAGTGCATCGGGGGGCGCGGCCGTTGGCCGCGCTTTTCCGATTTGTCCCGGTTCACGGCGGATGATTCAAGTTCCGTATGTGTCAAATAAAATAAACAGGTTCGGATATTAGATATATATTGCGGACCGGGTCCGCGGATTTGCGCATGCGGACTGCCCGGCGGTGAAAGGAAACGCAACACATGGCAGTGGGACTGGCTCCTCGCATGGGGCTGGACATGGGAACGAGCAAGACCGTGGTGTGGGCCGGGAAGCGCGTGGCGTACAATGAGCCGACATTGCTGGCGGTGAACCCGCAGCGCAACCGGGCGCTGTACTGGGGCAAGGCCGCGGCCGAGCGCACGGGCAAGATGAAGCAGGACACGGAGATGCTGCGCCCGGTGCGGCGCGGCGCCATCGCGGATTACGCGGCAACGGTTTTTTATCTGAAAAAGGCGTTGGCTGCGGCCCAGCGGTTCAGGGTGCTCAAGCCCGTGCTGGTGGCGGGCGTGCCCATTCAGTTGAGCAGCGTGGAGGCGCGCGCCCTGTGCGACGCCGCACGCGAGGCCGGTGCGGGCGGAATTTTCCTGGTCCCCAGCACCCTGGCCGCGCTTTGGGGCTGCCTCGAAGACCCCGAGGATCCTACTGGCTCGCTGGTCGTGGACATGGGCGCGGGCGTCACCGATGTGTCCGTGATCGCATCCAACCAGCTCATCGTGGGTCGAACCATCCCCATCGGCGGGGACGACATCACTCTTCTGGCCGAGCGGGTCATGGAAGTGTCCTACGGCGTGCGCATGGGGCGCATCGAGGCCGCGGCCGTGAAAATGGATGTGGGCGTGGGTTATTACCAGGATGAAATGTTCGAAAAACGGCGCAACGACCCGGACCACAAGGGCGGGTTCAACAATGTGCGCATATCCAAGCGGCAGGTAGCCGAGTTTTTGCTCCAGGGCCTGGAACCGCTGTTTTCCGGCATCATCAACACCCTTGAGGAAACGCCGCCCGAACTGTTCGAGGACATTTTCCGCAAGGGCTTGATATTGAGCGGCGGATCATCGCTGCTGCCCGGGCTGCGCCGCCGTTTGCAGGACCGCCTGAACCTGAATGTCACGCGTCTGCCCGAGCCGTCGTTGAGCGTGATTCAGGGCGTGGGGCGGATCATCACGCGTTTCGGCCAGTTCCGCGAGTATTTCGACGAGCAGATGGCCATGGCGTAACCGGCCATGCCCGTGCGCGGCCGATTGGTTGCGCGGAGATTCATGAAACACATCGCAGCGTTTTTTGAGAGCATCGGCGCGGGGTTCATGTACTTTCTGGAGTACATCGGCCGCGCCGTGAACATCCTGGCGTCGGCCCTGTATTACATCGGCCGTATGGCCATCGAGTGGCCCATCACCGTTACCCAGATGTCGGTCATGGGCGTGAATTCCATGCCCATCGTGTTTCTGGTGGTGTCGTTCACGGGCATGTTTCTGTCGCTGATGCTCACGCAGCAGGCGGTGCGGTTCGGCACCGTGGAGTATGTGGGCGCGGCCATTGTGTATGTGATGATTCGTGAACTTGCGCCGGTGCTGTCCGCAGTGGTGATCGCCGGGCGGGTCGGCTCGGCCATCGCCTCGGAAATCGGGTCCATGAAGGTGAGCGAGCAGATTGACGCGCTGCGTTCGCTGGCCACGAATCCGGTGCAGTACCTGGTGGTGCCGCGCATGGCCGCGCTTGTGATCATGCTGCCGGTGGTGACGGTGTTCGCAGCCCTGGTCAGCATTCTGATGTCTTATGTGGTGGCCTATCAGGTGGGCGGCCTTGAATGGATGGTGTTCATGAAGAATGTGCCCACGATAGTGGATCCGAAAATCGTGATCGGGGCGCTGATCAAGGCCGTGGCGTTCGCGGTGACCATCGCCATCATCGGGTGCGTCGAGGGCATGCATACCGAGGGTGGGGCCGTGGGCGTGGGCCGCGCAACCATCAATGCCGTGGTTGTGAGCATGGTCCTGATTTTCGGCCTCAATTTCCTGCTCTCCATGATCCTGTTTCCCATGGGGCCGTGACGCGGGCCGGCGAAGCCTATGATTGAACTGAAAAAAGTCACTATTGCATTCGGAAGCAATGTGGTGTTGCGAGACATTGATCTGCGCGTGAACAAGGGTGAGATCGTGACCATTCTCGGGCGCAGCGGATGCGGCAAGAGCACGCTGCTGCGCGCGGCCATGGGCCTGATCCCCATTGCCTCGGGCGAAATATTCGTGCAGGGCCGCCGCGTGGACGACATCAAAGAGCGCGACATGGACGAAGTGCGCAAGACCATGGGAATGGTGTTCCAGGAAGGCGCGCTGTTCGACAGCATGACCGTGTTCGAGAATGTGGCTTTCGCGCTGCGGAGGCACACAAAACTCAAGGAAAAGGAAATCCGGGAGATCGTGAACGAGCGCCTCGAAGCCGTGGACCTTGAAGGCGCGGAGCACAAACGGCCGGACCAGTTGAGCGGGGGCATGCGCCGGCGCGTGGGCATCGCCCGCGCCCTGGCCATGAAGCCGGACATTCTGCTCTACGACGAGCCGACCACGGGCCTGGACCCCATTCTCACGGCCACGGTCGTGGAACTGATTTTGAAAATGCGGGACCGGTACGGCGCTACGAGCATCGTGGTCACGCACGACCTCGAGGCCGCGTCCCGGATCAGCGACCGCGCGGCCATGATCCACGACGGCCGGTTCATCGCCCAGGGCGCGATCGCCGAACTTGAGGCCAGCGCGGACCCGGATGTTTCGACTTTTTTCACCATAATGGACAGGCGGGCGGCCGCCGGAAACGCAAAGCAGGGGAGGCGTCCCGATGCTGACGCATAATGTGAAAGTGGGCCTGGCCGTGGTTGCGGCCGTAATCGTGATCATCGTGACCATGCGGTTCGTGGGCGGTGAAAAGTTCACTCCGGACAACACCTACACTCTCAAGGTCGTGTTCGAGAATGTGCAGGGGCTGTCGCCGGGCGCCAAGGTGTGGTTGAGCGGCGTGGAGGTGGGCAAGGTCGAGGAGGTCGTGCTGCGCGACGACGGCAGGGCCGTGCTCAATCTGCGCATCGGAACGGGCTACCAGATCCGCCGCGACGCCGAGTTCAACATTAAGGTTGGCTTTCTGAAGGACACCATTTTGAGCATCACGAATCCCGATGTGCGGCCCGTGAAGCTCGAATATTTCAAGCCGGGGGACACCATCACAAAAACTCGCACACCGTCCACCCTCGACGACCTCGTGGGCGAGGCTCACAAGGCCCTCAAGCAGGTCAACGACATGCTCGCGTCCGTGAAGCAGATCGTTGGCGACGACACCATGAAACACAATGTGCATGAGACCGTGGAAAATGTGCGCATGATCACCGAGCAGATTTACGATTTCGCCACCGTGCTCAAGGAAGTGGGCGTGCAGAATCAGGCCGAGATTGACGCCATCATCGCCAATGTCAACGCGCTTACCGCCAATTTGATCAAGACCTCGGAAAAAGCGGACATGCTCCTCGCCAATGTCAACGATGTGGCCGGGGATCCGGAAGTGAAAAGGGATCTCAAGCAGGCCATTGACAACCTGCAGGCCACCATGGCCAACCTCGAGGAAACCACGGATTCGGTGAAAAAACTCATCACCGACGATGAGCTGAATCAGGATTTGAAACAGACCATCAAGAGCACGCGGCGCACCATGGAGAACGCGGACACGGCCTTGGCCGGCGTGCGCAAGGCCGTGGACACCGTGAACAATACCGAAGTCAAACCATCGTTCCAGTTTCGCTACAATGCGCGCGAAGATAAGTACCACGCGGACATGAACCTGCGCATGTTTCCGCCCGATCCGTCTGTAAGCTATCTCATCGGACTGGATGATCTGGGCGAGAACAGCAACACCAACCTGCAGCTTGGCGTGCGCGGCGCGCTTCCGGGCGTGTGGTACCGCCTCGGCATCAAGAGCGGCAAGCTGGGCATGGGCGCGGAATACGAAAAAGACGACATTTATATGGAAGGCGATCTCATAGACCCCAACGATTTGCAATTCAATCTGCGCGTGGGCAAGCAGCTTCAGCCCAACCGGTATCTGCTGCTGGGATGGGAAGAAGCGTTCAAGCGAGACGGGTTGAGCTTCGGCTTTCTTCAGAAATACTGACGCGCGGCCGCGGCGCCGTCCGGTCCGTTTCCCCGCACATGCAGCGCCCGGGCGAAGGGTTTGCTTGACACCGGCCCGCAGCCGTTCTATTTTGAGTATGCGCGCGCACGCGCGCGCTTTGTGATTCCACCGGTGAGCCAGGTGCGCCCATGAGGTTGCCGCAGGTTTTGAAAACGAGGCGCGCCGCTGTGCCGCTTCTTGTTCTGCTGTCTGTTGCAGGCGGCTATTTCATTTTTCGCGGGGCGCAGCAGGGAATCCGCGGCTTCGAAAACGGCATCCAGCGCAAGTCGAGTGAAATCCAGGAGGAGTTCAGGGCCACCATTTCCACTATGGCGGTCGAACACAAGCAGTATTTGGAGTGCGAACAGGTGGCGGACGCCTGGCGCATGGCGCAGAGCGGGTATCACAGGGATTTTGGCGCTTACGCTGGTGAGCCGGAAGCCATGCGGGGCCGCAACACGCTAAACAAGGATTATGTGGACGAAACCCTCGCGGATGCCATGAAAGGCGTGTGCTACATCATCGAAATGAACGCTTCGGACACTGATTATCGCATGATGTTCGAGGTGGACAAGCAGGCCCTGGTTCAGCAGTACGAGAGGCGGCTGAACCGGGAGAAGGACGCGCGGACCAGGGAGCATCTCAAGCTTCGCATCAACCAGTTGCGCTCCGCGGAGCCGTGCCGCATTACAGCCACGGATCTGGAAATCGCGGCCAACGGACAGTGCGGGTTCGCGGCGCGGCCGGATGAGGATTGAAGGGCCGGGAAAGGATTGCCGCCATGGCGGGTATGTTGACAATAAGGGTTCTTGACAGACTGGACCGGGAGGAATTGCGCTCCCTGTTCCACCGTGCGGAGACCGACATCCACGGGCTGGCGGATGTTGTGCGGCCCGTTCTGGACGATGTGCGCATGCGCGGCGTGCGCGCTGTTTTGAAATACGCCAGGGAATTCGACGGCGCGGACATGACCAAAGCGCAACTGGCCGTGTCGCGCAGGGAGTTCGAAGAAGCCGAGGGCAAGGTCGGCAGGAAAGTGCGCGACGCCATCGCCCGGGCCGTGCGCAATGTGCGCCTGTACCATGAGCGGCAGATGCCCGATGCGCTGGTCATGACCGAGGTGGAGCCGGGCGTTTACGCGGGAGAGAAGATCACGCCCATCGCCTCGTGCGGCCTGTATGTGCCGCGCGGCAAAGGCTCATTTCCTTCGGTGATGGTCATGCTGGGCGTTCCTGCGGTTGTGGCCGGGGTCGAGGACTTGTGCGTGGTGTCCCCGCCGGACAGGAACGGCATGGCGGACCCGGCCACGCTGGTGGCCGCGCGCGCGTGCGGCATCAGCCGGGTTTACAAGGTGGGCGGCGTGCAGGCCGTGGCCGCACTGGCGTACGGAGCCTCGCCCGTCCCGCGCATGGACAAAATCATCGGGCCGGGCAATCCGTATGTATCCGCGGCCAAGCGGTTGCTTTTCGGGGTCGTTGATGTGGGCGTGCCCGCGGGCCCGAGCGAATCCATTATTCTGGCCGACGAAACCACGGACCCGCGCATCGCGGCGCTGGACCTGCTTATCGAGGCCGAGCACGGGCCGGATTCCTGCGCCCTGCTTGTGACGGACTGCGAGCCTGTGGCGCGCGAGGTTGTGCGCCGCGCCGAGGCGCTCGTGAAGAAGCTGCCCGAGCCGCGCCGCTCGTTTTGCATCAGCGGGTTCAAGAAATACGGAGGCGTCGTGCTCACGAGCGGCCGCGCCCAGAGCATCGAGTTCACCAACCGCTTCGCGCCCGAGCACCTCGAAATTCTCGTCGCGGAACCGTTCGCGGCCCTGGGGCAGATCAAGCACGCGGGCGAAATTCTCATCGGGCCGCACACGCCCATCACAACGGGGAATTTCTGCCTGGGCATAGACGCGATTCTTCCCACAGGCGGATTCGCGCGCACCTTCTCGGGCGTGTCCGTGTACGATTTTCTCAAGCGCGCGTCCGTGGGCTTCGTCACGGAGCAGGGCCTGGAATCCATCGGCCCCCCGGCGGCCACGCTCGCCGAATACGAGGGGTTTCCTGCGCACGCGCGCGCCGTTCTCGACAGAAAACTCAAATAGCCGCGCGCCGCGCAATTTTCATTCTCATATCAGGACATTATCAGCAGTACGCAAGACCCGGAGGTCACGCCATGGCAGCGCCCAAAAAACAGGTTGTCACCATCAAGCGCAAAACCGCGGAATCCGCGATTTCGTTCAAGCTGGACACAGGTCCGCGCGACAAGGATTACAAAAAGCACTTGCGCACGCCGCTCCAGTTTTTCAACCACATGCTCGAAACCATTGCCTGGCGCGCGTGCATGAACCTGTCCGTGGATGTGAAGCTGGACGATTTCAAGCTCACGCATGTGATTTGCGAGGATGTGGGACTGTGCGCGGGCGAAGCGTTCGCGGAACTCTTCGCGCGCCAGTGCGCGCAGGGCGTGAACGGGCAGGGCGCATCGTACAGTTGCATAGACGAAGCCGTAGCGCGATGTCAGGTGAGTTTCGAGGGCCGCACCCTGTCCGTGCTGGATCCGCAGCTTCACAACGCGCGCGAAATGGTCGAAGATATGCAGAGCGCGGATCTGATCGCTTTCCTCGAAGGTTTTGCCCAGGGCGCCCGCGCCACACTGCACATTGACCTTCTGCGTGGAACCAATCCGCACCATGTCTGGGAAGCCGTGTTCCGCGCTCTGGGCGAAGCGCTGCGCGTTGCGTTCGCGCCGTGCCCGTGGCGCGCTGGAACCACGCCCGGCGTCAAGGGCAATGTGGAGCTGGACAAGGAATAATCCGCAGCGCGCCGTGTAGGCCGCAGGAGTGAATCCATGAATTCTCGCGAGCAGTTCCGCAGCATCGAAACCATCCTGTTCGACATGGACGGCGTCGTCACGAGCGAAGAGGAATACTGGCTGGCCGCGGAATTGACCGTGCTGGAGTTGCTTTACAGTAAGCAATTCGTGGGCCTTGAAAACGATGTTTTGCGCACGGTGCTGTTCAAGCCCGGCCGCGCCGTGGCCGTTGACAAGTTCGTGTCCCCGAAATTCATCGGCGCGATTAAAAGCTGCGGCATCAACTCCAACTGGGACCTGTGTTTTTTCTCGGCCGCCATATATCTGGTGGAGCTTTTGTTCACGGCGCGTGCGAGCGGTATTCTGGACACCATGGCCGAGCGCGGATTCACGGAGCGGACGCTTCAGGAACTGGGCGCGGCGCTGCCCAACCGGCGCAAGTACATGGAGCACATCAACCACGCGTCGGCCTTCTTTTTCCAGTTTTTCAAAAAGCTGAAGCAGGAGACCGCAGCTCCGGAATGTTCCGATCCCACGGCCCGGGGCGCGCTGTTCGAAAAGGGCATGAACCTGTGGCTTGCGGAGCGCACCGGCATCGAGGCCCCGCTGTTCACGCGAGGCAACAATTTCTGGGAACTGTGCCGCACCCTGTTTCAGGAACGGTTTCTGGGTGACGCGCTGTTCGAGGAGCAGGAGGGCGTGCCGCGAATTTCGCAGATTCACAAGGACGGGCTTATTGACTTCGAAATGCCCATCATTCCGCTGCGTCGCATCATTGACGCTCTGGGCCTTCTGCGCGACGCCGGGCTGACGCTGGGCGTGGCCACTGGCCGCCCGTACCGCGAGATCATGATCCCGCTGGAAAAGTGGGGCTTGCTCCATTTCTTCGACAAAGACCGCATCGCCACGCACCGTGAAGTCGAGCGCGCGCAGCAGTCCACGCAGGGCGAGTCCCTGGCCAAGCCGCACCCGTTCATTTATTTGCGCGCGCTGTTTCCGGAAATGACGGATCGGCAACTTCTGGAAATGCCGCGGCCCATTGCGGGCGCGGACAGGGTGCTGGTGGTGGGGGACAGCGCCGCGGATGTGCTCGCGGCCAAGGCCATGGGCTGCCCCAGCGCCGTGGTCATGACCGGGGTGAGCGACCTTGAAACCGCGGCACGGCTCAAGGCTCTGGACCCGGAAT